>NZ_FWZT01000032.1 GCF_900177345.1 Pseudobacteriovorax antillogorgiicola | reverse complement strand
TTCAGCTACTACCACTTTCCTCGTGAACACTGGACCCGGATCAAGACCAACAATATGCTCGAAAGGGTCATGAGGGAAATTAGACGGAGAACTCGAGTCGTTGGCAACTTCCCCGATGGCAACTCAGCTCTCATGTTGACCGCTGCTAGGCTAAGGCATGTAGCCTCGACCAAATGGGGTACAAGGAAGTACATGGATATGGATCGATTGAAGGAAGCCAAGTTAGCTGTCTATGGTTAGAGAAATTTCAGATTGAAGGACTCAAAGTGCACATAATTCTTGACGCTACCTAATCTATTCAAATGGAAGCAGTTGCGACCTGAAATCATCCTCCTCTGTGGCAGGTGGTACCTGAGGTACTCCTTGACTTATCGTGACCTCACCGAAATCATGGAGGAGCGTGTCCTTAAAATGGCCCATACAACGATTATGAGATGGGTTCACGAGTACTCTCCGGAACTAGATAAGGGAACACGCCCGCACCTGAAAAAGACTGGCGATTCGTGGAGGGTTGATGAGACTTACGTGAAAATTAAAGGTCGATGGAACTATTTGTACAGAGCTGTCGACAAGGAAGGCTGCGCCTGAGGGAACGGAACTCAGGCAGGTGAAATAATACTTAAATAAGGCGTCGAACCGGATCACAGGAGGATCAAGAGACTCATTCCATGGTGTTTGAGAACTTTACTGGAACAGAGGCCCAAATTCCCGAAAAACCATCTATTAGGCCCCTCCACATAGCTATAGAAGAAACTCTGTCCCTTGCTGGTCAAGCCTCTCCTTCACTTTTTCCCAGTTAGGAACATACTTTGATAGGATACGATAAAATTTCGCCGAGTGATTCATCTCTACCAAATGAGACAATTCATGAAAAATTACGTATTCAATTGCCGAGCTAGCACAGTGGATTAACTCTGGATTCAGGGTAATGGTGCCATTTTTGGTGCAGCTACCCCATCGCTTTTTCATTGTCTTGATTCTGAGCCTTGGCTTCTTACTGGTATCGGTAAAGACTAAGAGACACTTCTGAAATTTTTCCTCCAGCTTTTGCTGGGACTTCAGTTCAAACCAACGATCTAACAGGGTCTTTATAACTTCAGGGGCAACCTCATTACTGGATACCTCAATCCGTCCCATTTTTAGCTTAATATCTATCTGGCTCGATTTGACGATTTTTAGTCGGTATTGCCGTCCCAAATAGCGGTGAGTCTCACCACTCTTGTAGGAAAATCCAGGATTAACATCAGGTAGCTTCGCAAACTCCCTTTGCTGTTTGAGAAGCCACCTAGCTCTTTTCAATACAAGCTCATCCAACCTCTTCGGAGAGGTTTCTTTCGGAGCATTTACGACAATGCTTTGATCAGGATTGACATTTAAAGCTGCTGTTTTTCGGTCAGTAAAGTTTATATGGTAAACAACTTTCTTGGTGCCATACTCTACCGTTCTTATCATCCATGATCCTTTTAGCATTTACTTATCCCTCACCTCCGCAGTATGGATAAGCTTTTCAATGATACCTTCGATTTCTTCATGAGAAATACTCAGATTGAAACGCCCCTTATAGTTGTACAAGAGATCTTCAATGTCCAATGACATATCATTCCGTCGATCTTGGTTGCGATGCCAGTCGATAATCTTATGCTCTTCGATTATCTTGTTGGCCTTAACCGATAATTCAGCAAGGGCTTCATCTGTGATTTTCTCATTCCGTACAGAAATGATATCATCCATCTGCTTTTTTACAAGCCTGTAGTATACCTGTGCATCCTCATTGTCCCTAACGGCATCAGGCACACTTTGAGCTTTTTTGCCAACGGCTTCTTCATAAATCTCAGTAGCATTCTTTAGGTACTCAACCGCCGAAATCAGCTTATTCTGAAACTTTTCAATTAGCTTTTCCACCCGTTCAGCTAACGACTGGTAGAGCACAGGATCTTCTTCCATTTTTTCTGTTGCGGTCTTTTTTGTCCTGTGAGCTATGGTGTCGGCCTTTGCTGCCGGATCTGAAATTTCTTCGATTTCTTTAGGAAAATCTACGTTGAAAATGTCGACCATATCGATAATCGTCTCAACCTTTTCAGCGTCAATCTGATTTTCCACCATTTCGAGAATCTGTCTCTCGTAGACTTTGTGATCGATGTAATCGCCATAAGAAGTCTTTGCCAAGATGCGGAGTTTGGTGAAGAATTTAAGATCATCCTTGTAGCCTTTGATTTTCTTATCGCTGTTATCATTGTAGAAAGTCGCCGTAGCAAGGGCTAGCTTCAGGGTACGGGCAAAGATATTGAAAGTGTCATAAAAGTCTTCCCTTCGATCAATGGGAGCCAAATGCCGACGCATCTGTTCAATATCTTTCTGGTTAGAAACCTCTTTGAAAATGTCCCAAACATGGGTGCGACGCTCTTCAAGCTTTTTTAGCTCAACTTCTACGCCTGTTAGGGTTTCCTTGACGTCCTCTTCATCAAATCCTTCTATTCCTGAATAAGTATCCAATGCCTCATTTAGCTTTCCAAGAATACCCCAATAGTCAATGATTAAGCCAAAGTCTTTGCCGTCGGCCAATCGGTTGGTCCTGGCGATAGCCTGGAGAACTCCGTGCTCTTTTAGTGGTTTGTCCACATAGAGCACTTGGTTAATGGGAGCGTCGAAACCAGTCAAAAGCTTATCAACGACAATAAGAATTTGAACTCCTTCATCAGATTTGAAGGATTCGACCACTTGATCATTGTAGCTAGCTTCGTTTTTATAGAGAGATAGGACACGATCCCAAAATTCATTAATATCACTCTTGCTCTCGACCTCCTCATTCCCCTCTCTGGTGTCAGGGGCTGACATCATCACTTCCACATAAAGATTGGGGAAAAAGCGTTTTAGAAGTTTTTGGTAAGCTATGGCCTTGCTCTTACTTGAAGTAGCAAACATCGCCTTAAATCCAATCGGCTGAACATCTTTTATAAAGTGACGCCCGACGTCATAGGCAATATGCTGCATACGACGAGATGAGCTGCTAATGGCCTCTGTCAGATTAATCCGCTTGAGTACATCGGCTTTTTGTTCGGGGCTAAGGTCTTGGGTAAAGCGATCAAACCACTCGTTGATCTCTCCAGCCTCTGCATCCATTTTGGAAATCCGGCCCTCATAAAGGAGCTTTGTTACGGCCTTATCTTGGATCGCCATATCCATGGTATATTTGTGAATCAATCCACCAAATTTCGTGGCTGTGCTTTTATCCTTCTTCATCAACGGAGTACCCGTAAAGCCAATGTAACAGGCATTGGGAAATACGAGTTTCATCTTCGCATGATTAGAGCCGAACTGGGAGCGATGACTTTCATCAACAAGGACAAAGACGTCTCGATCCTCTGAGCTAACCTTAGCCTTCGCCGCCGACTCGAACTTGTCAATAACCGTAGTGATGACATCGGCATTATCTGACTTACTTCTTTTAGCTGAATCGACCTTACTAGGGTCAATAAGACCTACAAGGTGTTTTCCCGAAGTAGCACGAACAGCTAACTTGTCACAGTTGTTAAAGGTTTTTTTGATCTGCTTATCTAATGATACACGATCAGTTACCAAGACGACCTTCGGATTCTTAATATCCTTCTCAAAAGTCAAAGCCTTAGCCAGCATCACCATGGTAAGAGATTTACCTGAGCCAGTAGTGTGCCAGATAAGGCCGCCTTCGCGGGGAGCATTGGCAGGTGCTGATAGTATCTTTTGAATCGTTGCTTTGACAGCAAAGTACTGTTGATAACGAGGGAGTTTTTTAACGCCAGCGTCGTAGACAACAAACTTTTGAATGATGTCCAATAACCTCTTGGTGTTTAAGAGGCTGTAGATAAGTTTATCCTGCTCAGTGGGTAGCCTATCGACTTCAGTCAAAACTTCTTTTAAATTCTTATGCTCTATGTCAAGGGTGTCCACATGAATTTTAGAGACCAATTCATCGGACAGAGGCTTATTGATTGCTTTGATGAGGTCACGGTTGTACTGCTTTGCGTCAATCTCAGTTCCATCCTCCTTCCATTGGGACCAGAACTTTTCTCCCGCATTTATAGCACCATACTTAGCAAAGGGACCTGCCACAGCCATCAATATCTGACTGTAGACAAATAGTTGCTGAATCTCATCTTGCCCTTGATTGCGAAGATGCTGGCTAATGGCCTGCAATTCAGGGGTCTCATCGCTCTTACTTTCTAGGGTGGGAGCCTTACATTCTATTACAACTAGAGGGATGCCATTCACGAATATAACAATATCTGGGCGTCGTGTCTGATGACTTCCTTTTCGCTCGACACTGAACTCTTGAGTTACGTGAAAGATGTTTTTCTCTGGATTTTTGAAGTTGATAAACTCAATATCCTGATCTTTACTATCACCATCCACAGTTTCCGTACATGCTTTACCACTAACAAGAAGGTCGTATACCTTGGAATTGGTATCAACTAGACCTTCGATACCAATATTGGTTAGGCTTTCCACAGCGGTACGAATACTTTTTTCTGAAAAGGCTCTTTTCTTACCCTTAAAGGTGTAGGAATTATTCTCCCTGAGCCATTTCTCAAGAACCTCTTCCAGGATTACTTTGGATGCTTTGGAGCCGCGTAGTCTTAGGGCTTCGTCGATGCTCAGGTATTTGTAGTTCAGATTGGAGAGCAGACGGAGAGCTGGCAGTTGACTCGCAGTTTTTTCTTTGAAGACCTCGCTTTTATCCATGATCGACCTCGTCTAGTTTGACTCTCTTTTTGCCGGTTAGGAGTTGTTGCATTAGGGCTTTTTTTTGCATTTCTATTTTAGATTTTAGCCTCTTCCCTTCATCAATTTCATTTTGAAGCAGTTCAAAAAGCTCTACTGTCTTTACTTGAAAGCTAGATTGAGGAATACTCATTTTAAGCCTTTTCAGATCCTTCCAGTATATTGCTGCTACGCTAGTGCTTCCAACAGCTATGGCTTTTAATCTCGCTTTGCCATGTCCATTGGAAAGTAAACTGCAAATATATTCTGGTCTAAAACCATCTTTAAATCTAATTCTGTTAATATTGTTATCGAATACATATTGTGAACAGCTTAATTTCCAGACGGCTGATTTTCCAACAAGCTCTGGAGTGTTCCTTGTATTAAATAAAAGATCGCCAGGTTTTAGGCAAAATGCCTCTAGTTCTTGCTCTTTACCCTCAATATCTTCAATCTTTTCTAAGTTCAATCCCCCCCAGTTTAAATTACCCATCTTTACAAGCTTCTTAGCTTTGCCACCAGAAGATATCCCTCTACTCGTGGTCCCTAGCTGAGTCCACGACACAATATCCTCGAATCTATACATAGATCCCTTCCCGTTTCCGACATCTAAACGGTACCGCATCAACCCCCGTTTTCTCTTTTCTTTAAGCTCGATCAAAGTTTCTAGCTGAGCAATGGCCTTATCCCAGGTGGAGAGGATTTGGGCGATTTTCTTTTGTTCTGGATATGTTGGAAGTTTTAACTCCAACTCATTGAATTCTTTTTGTCCTAGGGTCTTGTTTCTTCCAGCACCTCCCGGAGAGGCTAATCCTAGTTTATACTTCCCAATTGGTGATTTAAAATAGTACAGTAGATAATCGAGGTCTACTTTTCCTTGCACTGGACTGTACATTGGAAAACGGTGCGAGGCGATCATACCTACTTCATTTGTCGTTGTTTTCGCTACAGCTTGTTCCCATGCAAAAACGATATTAAGCACAAGACAGTCTGATTCAATATGAAAAACCCTTTTATTACCAATATCTTTCCCAGAGGTTTCTTCTTTATGAAAAATGCCCTTCCCATGCGAGCGGATTCCAATTTCCCTGTAAAGCTTGTCCGGCTCAACATCTACCTTCGTTTGAACTCTTTCGAGTATAGTTGATACTTTAACAGTGTTTAAATTAGACCTCATATCCAAGCTCCTTCAAGTATTCCTGCATTTTCAACTGGGTATCCTTAAGCTCGGATTCAATAATCTTTATTTCCCTTTGAACTCCATTTATATCGATTTCTTCTTCTTCTTCAAAAATATCAACATACCGGGGTATATTTAAGTTATAGTCGTTTTCCTTTATTTCATCACAGGTAGCCAGATATGAGTATTTATCGATTGATTCTCTATCCTGATAGGTCTTTACAATCTTCTCTATATCTTCCACTCTCAACCTATTTTGATTCGTGCCTTTCTCGAATCCTTCTTTGGCATCGATAAACAGAACCGTATCGTCATCACGTCCTTGCTTAAACAGCAAAATAGCGGCCGGGATGCCTGTTCCGAAAAATAGATTGGGAGGCAATCCTATAACGGCGTCTAATAGATTCTCTTCAATCAATTTAGTTCGTATCTTCCCCTCAGTAGAACCTCTGAAAAGGACACCATGAGGAACAACGACGCCTACACGGCCATTGTCGCGATTGATAGTCTCAATCATATGGGAGATAAAGGCATAATCGCCTTTAGTCTTGGGAGGAATTCCACGATGATAGCGTTTATAGACATCATCACCTGCCTTCTCAGCTCCCCACTTATCTAGTGAGAAGGGTGGATTGGCGACGACCACATCGAATTTCATAAGCTTGTCATCTTCTTTTAGCTGAGGATGATTAAGGGTATCACCCTTTTCAATGTGAGCCGAGTCCGTTCCATGAAGGAACATATTCATCTTGGCAAGTGCCCAAGTTCCCGAGTTTATTTCCTGGCCGTAAAGGGCAAAGTCTCTGGTATCCTTGATTTGATTGGCACACTTAATCAACAAAGAGCCAGACCCGCAAGCAGGATCGCAGATTCGTTCGCCTTTTTTCGGATCAACAAGCTCGGCTACTAGCTCAGATACCTCCGCAGGAGTATAAAATTCACCAGCCTTCTTTCCAGCCCCAGCCGCAAAGTTTGCAATGAGATACTCATAGGCATTGCCGATGACATCAAGATTACCAACACGAGAAGGCCTTAGATTGAGGCGCTCGTCGTTGAAGTCTTCAAGAAGTTCTTTTAGTCGTTTGTTACGTTCTTTTGTGGAGCCAAGATTGGCCTCAGAGTTGTAGTCAATATTGCGGAAAACGCCTTCTAACTTAACCTTGTTGGCATCTTCGATAGCTTCAAGAGCCATGTTAATGATAGAGCCGATCTTAGTTTCGTTTCTCTGGGCAAATAGCTCATTGAAAGTACAACCTTCCGGTATATAGAATCGTTCTTTCTTTAGTCGTGATTCAATACGATCCTTATTGTCACCGAACTTTTTTTGTAGCTCCTCATAGTGCTCATCCCAAACATCGCTGATGTATTTGATAAACAGCATCACCAAGATATAGTCTTTGTAGGCCGATGGGTCGACCGTACCGCGAAAGGTGTCGCAGGCTTTCCATAAAATACTATTCACTTCATTCTGATCGATTTTCATGTTCTTCTTTCTATGTTAAATTTACTTGGTAAAAAATGACTGCTGAATGCTATTGATAAGCTGTTCTTTTCTATCAGCGAGTTTCTCCAGCAATTGACGTTCCTTTTTCACTAGATTTCCAAGGTCTACAATTTGCTGCTGCTGCTCTAAATCGAGGATTTCTATAACGGACTCTTTGAGTACATTGACTTTGATTTGCTGAATGGCGGTTCCCTCCCTATTCTTTCTGAAATACTCGCCTGTTCTATTATTTAAGTACCAGGCTAGATATTCTGGTAGAATTTTCTTGGAATTGGTTCGGATGATAATAAAGTGACTTGTAGCGACTGTATTGGGCGGAACTTGTTTGAGATAAATGGCTCCGATCCTTGGGCCTTTGCTGATAAAAATGATATCACCAGGGATGAGCACGCTATCTGAACTCTTCCCTGAAAAAGGCGCTCGCTGCAGTTCATTTCTATCAATCTCAAGGTTTGAGCTGATCGCCCGTGGCTGAAGAAAGCAGTATTCTCCCTTCGGGTCTGGCTCTAATCGCCCCCTTAATGTATATCCCATTTGTATGTCACACAATTCACTGAGCTTCGTCATTCAAACAACTCCTTGCAGTAACTTGAATACTGCAATATTTATTTCCTATCCTTCTCGGTCAGTCAAGGCTTTTTCTACAGTATTTTTATTACTGCACTGGGACGTACAACTTTTGTTTCCTTAAAGGGGAATATATATACCTTTATTCAAAATTTTAGTGCATTTTTATGCACTTTAGTGAATTGGGGATTGAGTTTTCTTCTCAAATTGACGATAGAATAAAGGGTGATGCATTATAATGCCTGTAATGATCAAAAAAGGGCATATTTATACCCCCTCTCTCTGAACAAAAGGGAATTCCATGTCTCAAGTCCTTGAAAATCCAAAGATAAATGCCAACTACAACAGGTTGATCGATGATTTGGAACTAGCAAGGAAGAAGCGCAACTGGTCCCAAGGGGAAATTGCAAAACGGGCAAAAATCTCGATCAGAGCTTACAAGAAGCTCATTGCGAAAAAGTCACTTCCGAGTTTGGAAACATTTCTCAAAGTGCTCATAGCCTTGGGAATGACAGAGGAGTTCTTTGATTTAGCCAATCCGGCAAAAGACAGCTTTGGTTTGAGCTTAGATCGTATTCGCCATGGAAAAAAGCAAAAAGCTTCGGACGACAATCTCGATTTTTAGGGACCAACAATGGATACAAAAAACATTATTGTGCATATCTGGCTTGAAGGACAATCAGAACCTGTACCTTGCGGTAGGCTCCAATATACCTACGATGGCCGTAACTCAATTTCTGAGTTCACCTATGGTAAGCGCTATTTGGAAAGAGATAACGCCATTCCCATAGATCCTATCCAGCTCCCTCTTAAGGAGAGAACTTTTACCACAGAAGAAGGCTTCGACCTACCAGGAGCAATCCGAGACGCTTCCCCAGATGGCTGGGGGCGTCATGTTCTTTCACGCCTAAAGGGCGTCCAAGAGCTATCTGAAATTGAGTATCTCTGCCTCGCAGATCCAGAGGATAGATTTGGTGCATTGGGATTTGGTATCAGCCCAGAGCAATTAGGTGGCTTCGATGAAGATTTTGAGAAGATCCGACTAGAAAATCAGGGAGCGAAGATCTCTAGCAACGATGACTTTCTCGATATGCTGGATCATATCGAGGATTTGATCAAATTTGAGAAAACCGATGAGAACAAGAATCTTGCCCAATACTTCTTTAGAGGAACTTCTCTTGGAGGGGCGAGGCCAAAAGCCACTGTGCGGATCGGCAATGAGTATTGGCTGGCAAAGTTCCCCCGTGAGGATGATCCTTCGCCCGTCACTAAGTATGAATATGTGATGATGGAACTTGGTCGTAAACTTGGCCTTAATGTTCCTGAGACGAAACTCATCGAGGTCGCTGGCCGAGCTATATATCTTATTAAGCGGTTTGATCGCAGCCCTATTGCCGATCAAGGCGCTAAAAAAATCCATGCAGTCTCTGCTTTGACAGCCATAGGGGCTAGCGAGAGGGATTATGGAATATGGGGATATCAGGACCTTGATCGTTTTCTCCAACAGTACGGTGAGAACTATATCGCAGATCAAAAGGAGCTGTTAGGAAGGATTGCTCTGAATATCGCTACGTCGAATACCGATGATCATCTGAGAAATCACTCTTTCTTGTATCAAGGTGGTAAATTTTCGTTATCACCTCTTTACGACGTTTGTCCGGTTGTACAGGATCAGACTACCCTAAAGAACCTTTATCTTAAGATTGGGTCCAATGGCAGGGAAGCGACCTACGACAACTTACGATCCTACGGTTCTTTGGTTGGCGTCGAAGAACTCCACGTGGTTGAGATCTTAGAAAAACTGGATGAGGTCCTAGGGGCGGGATTTCGTGATTTGATTGAAAAGGTTTCCCTATCAAAGCTAGAAACTGAGGCCCTGACTACCCAACTTCGTAAACCTTAGCTAGAGACCTACTATTGGAAATCTACCTTGATCAAAACGTACTTTCACCTGTACTGACTAAGTCTAAATATGGTTCTGCTTTCGATAGGCTCCGAAACGAGATTTTTGGGCACTCCGACAATCAACTTCATGTAAGCGATTTCACCTTATTTGAATTTCTTGGTTTTTCCCCAGCAAAAGTCTCACAAGAAGAACTAGGTACTATGAATTTTGGAGACAATTCTCCCAACGAGATTTTAGAGACTGTCAAGCGAAGATATCAGGACATTCTATCCCAAAGGTCTAAATTTGATATCCAGAACAAAATTGATAACCAAAGGCCCTACCTGCACTCAAGAGGCCAAGAAATTTTCGACGAAGTTATAAGCCTTGAAATATTCTCTAACCATCAAGACCTAAGTGAAAGATGGCTCGATAGAATGGCTTGGGATCGAGCAATATGTCATGACTATGGACGAGAATTCAATGATAGTATCACCCTTTTACTATTGCAATATATGGCTATCAACATTCGAACTGACTTCCCTATTGCAAAGCTTGTCAATAGATTGTCCGATGGAATTATTCGAAGCGATCGGGTAAGCGAAGTAAACAGGACAGCAGTCGAAGAAATTCGGAAAGATTTATACAGGGCCAGAGATGACCTAGTGGACTCTGACATCGCACGAATAGCAACATTTGGAAAACCATTCAGGGGATCTCTATATAAAACAGCATGCTTTACAAAAGATAGCGCAGAAACGATTTCCAATCGAATCGTGACATTAAAGGGAGCCTGGAAACTGGTCACTCAAACTTTGAAAAATGCGCGCAAAAGGAATATCCCGCCCATCAATTTAAAATTTCCGAAGATAAAGTATGGTGATATCTATGCCCTCTCGGATGATTTATCGTCATTCGAGCATTTATCAGTCAAAAATTTAGGTCACTAGTCTGACTGAGTGACCTACACAGTCAGACTGAATCTGGGGGTTGATCGTATCATGCGCTAAATCTGCCCAACAAAAAAAACGGTAAGATCTACCCAAGAAGGTCCCGTAAATGGCTAATACTATAAAGATCATCTTCCTCTTTCTTAGTCTTGGCTGCCATATGCAGATAGATCTCATGAATCTTATCTGAACGATGCCGCCCAAGCTTCTTGGAAATAGCCTCATTGAGGTATTTAACATAACACTCGGTAATCCCGCTATGGCGCAAAGAATGCGATCCAGTAAACCGAACCTGACACTCAAAAGCTGCCAGTGCTAGCTCATTGTTATACTGAGTATAGTGGATATCATGGAACAGAGGATAGTTTTCAAGATCATCGGAATACGCCTGACCTGTTTTCGGTTGGCTTTGGCCTTGCAGATTATCAAATCGATCAAAAGTTTCTTTCACTAACCTCTTCAATATCTCAAGTACACGCTTGTCTCGAATGGGCAAGAATTCAGTCCCACGCTCACCGCCTATGAGCTTTCTTGATTTCAAGGAAACCTTGTTGAAATCAACACCATCTCTGAGAGAAGCTGGTTTTTCAGCTTGATGTGTTAAAACTAACCAACCATAGACTGTTTCGCCCTCGTTTTTTAATTGGTTTTTTAGCTTTTCATT
The DNA here is from genome assembly GCF_900177345.1 of Pseudobacteriovorax antillogorgiicola. Lineage (NCBI taxonomy): Bacteria > Pseudomonadati > Bdellovibrionota > Oligoflexia > Oligoflexales > Pseudobacteriovoracaceae > Pseudobacteriovorax > Pseudobacteriovorax antillogorgiicola. The sequence continues at coordinate 68,994 of NZ_FWZT01000032.1, read as the reverse complement.
GCCGTTGGTAAGCAGGTTGACAGTTTTAGGAGAAATGGTCACCAATTCACCTATCCTGAGACAGAAGTGGTGTTGCAAGATCATGGCATCTGCAATATGGCCTTTATTGTTTTGCCGTAACCACATCTCCATTTTTTTGATTTCATTGGGGCTTATGTATCTACCCTCTCGCCAAGACTCTTCTCTTTCTCTTTCGGAAATAGGTTTTTCAGGAATTTCTAACCGCTCCACTTCGTGAGAAGAGACATACGAGTTGGCCCGCAACCACTTCATAAACTGGTTATAGGTGTTTATGCATTTCCCAACAGAGCTATAGGATATAGGCTCGTTTCTTGCTGTAGTAGCATCCATCAGGTGGGCAAGCAAATTCTGGTTGTAGATGTGAAACTTGGCAAAATTTTTAATACCAATGTCACCAATGAAGAAGGACATGATAATATCAATTGCCCAAACGTCGTTGCGATAGCTTCTTGGCCTCATTTCTTTTCGAAATTTCAAAAATCCTTCTACAGCTCTGACAATATTTGCCTCAGCTCTCCATGCATGATTCTTAAGATACTCAAGTTCCCTAACCAAAATCTTGTCATAGTTCTCATTAGCCCACTCGCGAGCTTCGTCTTTGGTAGCAAACTTTTGGGTGTTGGCTTGCAGGATAAGTCTCAATATTACCTGTTTTAATAGAAGGAAATCGGATTCTGTAATACTCGTCGTTTTTCCTTTTCACTTTCTTGAAATAGAACTTTATGAGGTGCTCTTTCTGTACCAATTCCGATGGATCAATTTCTTTAGGCTTCCGGTTTTTTAAGACGATTGGAGTGCTTTGTGGGACAAGCTTTCGTGAGAAGGCCCATGATACAAACTTATTATAAGTGTTCAGCTTAACTCGACAAGTGCTCCATTCAATGGGAGATGCATTGGTTCGGGGTCTTTCCACCGATGATAGCCAATCTGAGAATCCTGAAGAATGAACATGCCATTTCCTAATATCATGTCTCCCATCTCTCCGACAAAGTAAGTTAGAGTTGAGGCAAAATGATCATAATCAACCTTTGCTCGCGCTGGATTCTTGGCTTCAAGGTATTCTTTAAACTTTTCGACAACCTCAATAAGAGCCGAAATAGACTGCCACTTTTGAGCCTTGGTCGCTAGCTCATGCTGCTGACGAACCTCCTCCCGCAATTCTTCACGGATATATTTCCTAGCTTCAGATTCATCTGAGAATGTTTTATGAGATTGCTTGATCGGAGCTAATAGGGTTACATTGCGTCGGGCTACAGGACTTTCGTAGACGATTTTGATCTTACCTTTGTCTTTGCCACGTTTTGGGACGATGACTTCGATGCGGCGCTTATAATAGCCAAGGGAGTGAAATTTCTTGGAGGCTGGGGTACGGACGTTTTTGAATACAGTAGACAAATTAAAACTCCTCAACAGTGCCAAGATGAACATAACATTCATCCGATGACACCATTTCGGAGCTTTTCCAAACGGACAGAAGCTTTTTGACAAAAAACGGAGCTAAATTTCTGAAACAGACCTAGCTGATAGTCGTAAGCTACTGAAAAACAAAGTTAAATCGGTTTTTTGACCAAATTTTGACCAGGTTTTCCGATAAGCTTACGAATATATTCCCATAATATGCCAAATAAACTATGTCTATTTGGAGTAGAATTCCACAATATGATTGATTTCAATTGGGAATGGAACCGACTCGTGATCAGGAACAGCAACTACTGAAGCAGTTTTCTTTGCTGCATCCACACCTAGCCACTCAGGTCGAACGATGGCTGGGTTTTCGAGAGACGCTTCAACGTGTGTAAACTTAGAAGCCTTTTCAGAAAGACTGATTTCGTGTCCTGCTTTGATGAGGAACGAAGGCTTGTTAACACGCTTTCCGTTGATACGAACGTGGCCGTGAACAACGAGCTGACGAGCAGCTGGAATTGTTGGTGCGAAACCTGCTCTGAAGATGGCGTTGTCTAGACGACGCTCCAAGAACTGAAGAAGGTTTTCACCGGGGTTTCCGCGCTTCTGGAAAGACATTGCCACTACGCGACGGAATTGTTTTTCACCCAAACCATAGTTGAAGCGAAGCTTTTGCTTTTCTTGCAACTGAGTGCCGAAGACGCTAAGTTTTTTTCTATGACGTCCGTGGTGCATCCCTGGTGGGTATGGTTTTCTAGCATCCCATTGCTTACGAGAAAGACCTGGAAGCTGAACACCGAGTGCCCTCATGATTCTGAGACGAGGGCCGCTGTATCGAGCCATTAATAACCTCTTGATACTCTACGATTTCAAAGTCAACGGACCGTAATTATACGAAGCGGCGGCAAAAATCAATGGAATTCCTGTCGGAAAGACGCTTTAAATCCAGCTTCTCCTCCGAAAGAGACACTTGGCGATCAAACACATCAAAAAGACTCAGTAATCCCTCGCCAGCCACCGAATTAACACACTAATTATATTCAACTTATTACATTTTATTCCAATTTTCATTGATTTGCAGAAATATGAGCCGAATCAAGGTGTGCCAAACAAAACAAGTACGCGGAGCGACACCTATGAAACGAGCCTTGCTAGCATTATGGATGGGGATAGGACTAACACCTACCCATCATTTTAGTGCCTTAGCTGGTACAGACTATAAAATCTACAAGCCCGATTTTAGCCCCTTCGAGGCTAAAGCCAAGGCCTGGCAGGAGTGGGAAGCTCTCGGAAAGAAGGGGCGAACCACCGGCTATACCAAGGAAATCTTGGACAAAAAACTTAAACTGGTAAAACCCATACTCGATGCGAACCCCAAGTGGGCCGATGGTCACTGGCTCTATGCGAGCACCCTGATGCAGATTGGGGAAACTCAAAGCGCCCAAGACAAGGCTAGCTTAAAACGGACTCGTGCCCAACTGGCGGAAGCTCGGGATTACTCCAAAAAATGTCTGAATCTTCAGCCTGATCTAGCAGTTTGCAAGTTCTTCTATGCCAGCGCCATTGCCAAAATCGGCACGATAGATGGCGTTATGGCATCCCTTGGCAAGGGCAAGCTTGTCCTTAACACCTGGTTAGAAGTCTATGACTCTGATCAAGAGTACATTTTTAAGGACGGCTATTCCCTACAAGGAATCGTGCGATATGCTCTTGGAATCTTTTATCGAGTCGTTCCAGACTTCTTTCTTCTTCGATGGTTTTTCGGATTTTCCGGAGACATTGATAAAGCAGTGGCCATGCACCGTGAATCCCTAGGCTTCACTGGAGCTGATGGAGCCTGTTCAAAGATGATGCTGGCTGTCGCAATGCTTTGTAAGTCGGAAGGGGACAAGAAAGATAAGCTAACTGGTGAAGCGTTCTCACTTCTTGATGAGATCGCTGCAACTCCAAAGACTGAAGATCAATCTGCTATGGTTTGTATAAACGATGCACCAAGAGTCAAGAAAAAGCCAGGTGACGCATGTGGTTACACAAAAGCCCAGGTACAAAGTCGCGACGAAGAGACCATGAAGGCACAGATGAAAAAAAACAATGACTCTTAGCCAATGAGAATCAATCAGGGAGGGGCTTTTTGCCCCTTGCCTAAGTTCCCGCCCCTTGCCCCTTGAAAATCGCGTGATTTGAATAAGCAAACACATCATCTTCAGAAAAAAGACGGTCTATTTGATCGGCATACCGAGCGGCAATGGCCATTCTCTTTAACTTAAAGGTTTGGGTCGTTAGGCCGGTACCAGGACTCCACTCTTCTGAACTAAGCACGAATTTTCGCGGCTTTTCGTATTCTCGGCAAGACTCCGTTTGCTTATTCAAAACTGTCTCAAAAAGATCTTGAATCGTTGGGTGGGATAGGGTCATTTGTATTTCGGATGGCTCTGGTTTATCGGAATTGCGAAACTGAATGCCGCGCTTTACAGCGTAGGTTACAACTTCATCAAGATTTACGGAAAGAATCGCAATGTTATACTCCCTCTGATTCCCATACACCATCGCAGCTCCCACATACGGGCTGAGAGCAAGCTTGTCTTCTATGGGACTGGGTACCACCCACTTGCCATTCTGAAGTTTGTACTGTTCCTTGATGCGACCAGTTATCACAAGAAAACCTTCATCATCAAAATGTCCAACATCACCGGTACGGAGCCCGCCATCTTCTGTAAAAGCTTTTTTAGTGGCTTCTTCATCACCTAAGTACCCTTGCATGACATTGGGTCCATAGCAAACAATCTCACCATCATGAGAGTTTTTTGTTTCTCCTAGCTGACTGCTATCTAGCTTAACCTGAACGCCATACACGGGCTTACCCACTGTCCCGATCTTCATATGAGACGGGCTATTGGTGGAAATCATCGGACTCGTTTCTGTAAGCCCATAGCCCTCGTATACAGTGATCCCAAGACGATCCATGAAGTGCGCCACCTCTGGATCCAGTGCAGCTCCACCGGAAACTGCATATTTGAGATGACCACCAAATTTCGCCCGAACTTTGCTGAAGATCAGAATATCAGCCAGCTTATACAAGACCTTCTCAGCCATATCTAAAGACTCATTATTTTTTATCTTGGCTGCAGCATCCATCCCTCGGTGATAGATGTATCGAATCGGCCACGGGCTATGGGTTATCTTGCCTTGGATTGAGTCATAGATGCGATTAAATATCCGAGGCACTGACATCAGCATCGTCGGCTTCACTTCGGACAAGTTCTGTACAATCTGGGGAACACCTTCAGCAAAGGCGGTAGAATAGCCCAATTGGATCAAAGCATGCAGCTCACCTCCTTGCCCAAAAACGTGAGCCCACGGTAAAAATGAAAGCGTTCGCTCCTCGGGACTAAAACTATAATCGTTTTCTAAGGCCAGTGCCTGAGAAAGTACATTTCTATGGCTCAGCATGACCCCTTTGGGTTTATCTGTTGTACCTGAGGTATAAATAACCAAGGCCAGGTCTTCTAAGGCACCTGCATAGCTTTCCACGGGTGATGATTTACCGGATTCGAGAAGGTGGATAAAGCTACGCTTATCCTGAACGCTCCCCGTCATATTAACCAACCCCTTAACATGAGGGAGTTTCGACTTCGCCTTCTCAATCACATCAAAGATCACCGAGTTCTGCGTAAAAACGACTTTCACACCGCTGTGATTGATGATGTATTCCCAATCGGCACTGCTTTGAGACTCATACATTGGCACAATGGCAGCTCCCAAACCGAGAGATGCATAGCAGACCACAGCCCACTCAACGCAGTTCCGCGAGATGATCCCCACCTTATCCCCAGGCTCAATGTTGAGAGCTTGAAGACCACCACGCACGTGCTTCACCAGTTCTGCAAAATCGTCAAAATTAATCCAGACCCACTCGCCATCTCTCTTGGTACCAAACATGGTTTTTTTACCCCAGCGAACGCAAGATCGCTCCTGCATCTCAACCAGGTTCTGATACTCGATTTCTACTTCATTCGGGATGTTTTGACTTGCTGTAGCGACCAAGGTACTGACTCCATTGCATTCAACTTTTCTAGCCTTTTAGGCGTATTATATGGCGCGACGGCGTTAAAAGTCGACGGTCCAGCCTAAATAACGATCTTATGATAACAGGAATATCACCAAAAGAGCTATTTTTGCCAGAAGATACGGCATGAAGCAGCGCATGGAAAGGAGTTATAAACGAAATAGAGGGGTCGTTTTCCAGGATTAGGAAAACGAATGACTGAGTGAACTCAGCCTATATATCAGTCTGATCGAGACACACTTGAAAATCAGCATCCAAACAGATCTGGCAGTTGATCTCGACAGAAGATTTTTCTGGAACAAATGACTGCGATTCATCAAGCAATTGAAAGCGCTCAAATGAAGCCGACATGAGTCGATGGCTATAAAAACCTTGGCTTTGTGGAACTAAAAATATCGAAGTGCTGAAATCTGGGTATGTTATCGTAGGACCAGGCTTTTCCTCACCTGCCTCTAAGATTGTTGTTGAAAAGTCGGCCTTACAGAACAAATAGTTCTCAGTGACGTTTTGAATACTGGTCGAGCTGTAGAGCGTATGAAGAGGCTGACCGTCTTTTTCAAAGGCGTCCCAAACCACTCCGTGGTGAGTAATCACAGGACTGGAAACAAGACCCTGGCTTGCATCACCTAGCAACTGCGAAGCCTCAAATGGAAAGCTCGCGGTCGATCGATCGCATTGACCCTGACTTTTTAAATCAACAACTGCCTCGTTCACCGAGTCTATCAAGGCCTGATTCGAAGCTGCTGGAGTAATTAATGGTGGCGTGAATAACTCCATCTGATGCGCGAGCTCGTCTAAGCTGTGGCACCAGTTTAAACTAGCAAACCGATTAAAAATCACATCAACCATAATATGGACAGTAAAATCAATCGTCGACCTATCATAAGATGCAGAGAAGCTAGCATCAACTTGATCTAACGACGGGTCATAGCTCGAAAAGCTAGCTTGCAGGGCCAAAACTCTGTCATTCACAGCTTTGTTGATTCCTAAGGCCGAATCCAAAGGCGCGACCACGGAAGTCTTGCTTTCTTGTCCAATAAACTGAGCCTCGAAGACCACATCGATGGCCATCATGAGCCTTACCGCGTCTTGAAAGTCATTTCCTTTAATTGTAAAAGCAACATGATAGTCATTCTCTGCTGGCAAATCACGTTGAGTGACCTTACCTTCGTCTTCGGAATCGAGAGGTACCTTCCAAACCCAAGACTCTGCAACATTCTCTAGGACAACTTTGGATTTCGGCGTCGCACTCTCAGCTAGGACACAACCTATTTCACCTTCAGGACTCAAGTCCGTCGGGGTGTAAATTTCCGAACAGTGTATCAGATAACCAGGCACTCCTTCAGTGTCATCTGAAGGGCGTTGGCCTCCTTCCTTCTCAACGACACCAGCATGGTTACGCTCAGACTGACACGAAAGTGTGACGGCTAGTAGCAGAATACTCGATAGTATGATTAGCTTTTTCAACGATTCGTTCCCATTTTTTCCAACCACTTACTCTGAAACAAATCCCCGGCTAGATTCAAAACATCATGAGAGCTACCCTGGCTTAATTTAATGGATAGCGATCGATATTCGTTCAATAAAGCTCTTGCAAGAAAGTAGCCATTTATTCTCACAAGACAACGAGCTACGGCGAGCAAAGATAGCAAGATCTTATCGATGTTATGAAACTTCTCCACAGATTCCATAATCTGCCCCAATTTATCCAGCTTCAAGGCCATAGTCATCCCTGGTTCGTAGGCGTACTCTAAGGCTTGGCAGGTTCGGTAAAGCTGGGAGTTAGCTGAAATATTGAAGTTTGGATTTCTGTATAGCGACTCAATCTTAGAAAAGTGTGGCATCCAACGCTCCGACTGAACCGCTCTAGACCAGAGATAGCCTTCAAATACATAGGTACCGATGTAGTGAGGCTTAGACTTTTTCAAAAGTTTCATGATCGCTGCGATTGAATTGGTTTGAAAGGCTTCATAGCAAGCTTGCTCCCACTGTACTTCTAGGTCTAAGCCGGAACCAGCTTCATCAACCTCCGTGCTCTCCAACAGATAGCTAAATTCATCGAATCGATTAGAAAGCCGTAGGCAGCGCAGCCTTCCAATTCTAGCCCTCTCAAAGGCTGCCCTCGATATCTTTGATTTTTCAGCTAACTCAAAATAACCTAGAGCTTCGTGGCTATGGCCCAGCCTCATAGTCCGCAAGGCCAAGGCCAGATACTGAAAGCCTTCGCCTCCAGGTGCATGTTTACCAGAAAGGTGTTTCGACATCTGCTGTTGCCACAGTGCACCCCAAACATTGCCCTTTTTCAAGAGAATCTGGCTACGCACAAGGTGAAGTTCTCCATATAGAAAAGCCAACTGCGACCGGATTGGCTTGATACCTAGTACTTGGCATAAGGCATTAGCAATCTCGAACAGGTTTTCCATCTGACTGTCTCGCAACCCTCCGTTTCGCTCATGTAACGTCAGGCAGAATACAATATAGATAAATCGCCTAGCTTGCAGTAGAGTCGAGTCCTCTTTGGCAAGAACTGAGATCTGCTTCAAGCAATGATTGATCTTCTCCTTGGGTTTTTCGATCAGATCAAGCTCACTTTTGATTTCGGACTTGAACTGATCAATCCTCACCTTGCGCAGTTTATCTGTCATAAAAAGGATCCATCTGGATGAGATCTGCTATTACATGTCGATCCTTTACTACCATCAGTTTCCTCAGCGGGGGTATCGCCCCCTTCCTCGTTAGCAATGACCGGGGTAACGAAGGGAAGGGGGGCGATATGATTAGGAGTCTGAAAGTTTTTAACTTTGGCTTCGCTTAGATCGATGGTGTCATCAATTTTCCACATAATTCGTCCGTGAGTTTCTTGGAAAACAAAATTACAAATGATATCGCTTTTTTCAGGATCTTCCTTTTTAAGGATCGTGAACAGGTTTTCCTCATGTTTCAGTTCGAACATAGCTTTGCTCGCCATACAAGGATTGCTACCAGCTATGTAGGCGAACGCCAAGTATCCTTTATACATGGTAACATCCAAAACTAGAGCTTCATCGGGCGAAAGCTCTTCCTGATTTTCAAGTTCATTCTCTGATTGGACATTTTCAGATTTTGAATCGACAGAATCCGCATTATAAGATGGTGGGAGACTTTCCACTACCTCTTCTTCGATTTTGGGAGCAGGCTTACCATCATCAACTTGTAATTCTGATTCGGTAGAAGACGAGTTTGGATTCTGAACCCCACAACCTACCACCATAAAGAGTAAAATTAGCGTGCTTTTCATTTTGGACTCCTTCAACATTTTCCAATCCCGTTATTGCAATGCTCCTTCCACTGTTGGGATTTGTTTTTATTAAGCTTTTTTCGATCTTTGACTTTTAACAAGTAGACACTTTCACTGCACCAGCACATTACAAACACGGTAAATACCAGTAATAAGTCACTTTATACGCCATCAAGAATCGTGATCTACAATGGATTCTCAATCTCTACGCAGTTATTGGTCTATATAACTAATTATACTATATATAATGCGATATGGCGATGTCACGCCTTGCCCTGGGGATTTACACGTGAGTGATGAACTTAAGATAGTGTCGATAGGCTTGATTAAGTTAAGAGTGCTTGGAAGATTTGATAGCTTTAGAGATCAGACACAGAAGGCAATGAACCTGTCATTTCTTATTTGAACATCATCAAAAGGATTGAAATAACTATTCAGCCATCTCATAAACTCCTATCCCGGGGATAGGAGTAAAAATCAATTCTAGAGAGACCCAATATCAACAACAAGCTGATGCTGCTTGTGAGAACAACGCGGTTTGTACCAGAATGGAAGTTTCAGAGGCTGGCTACCGACCAGGCCGACAGCTGGAGTAAGCTCGGTATATCTGTTGTTGAAGTCTGTATATAGCATCGAGTTTCCATCAAAATATTTTTGAATAGCTGTCTTTGTCCTAAGCAACTGTGAATCGCGCTCTTTGCCAGTAGGGTGAGAGTTGAGCGGGAAGAGGAAGCCAGTGACAAAGTCTTGAATTTCGTCTTGTCCGATTGGAATCTGAGTACCATCTTGCAAATTGTTAGCAGATTGCGGTGCTCCTTGACCTGCCTCCAGGGCTTTCCTTAATTGAAGTTGGCTTTGATAGAATTCATCTGCACTCATACCTAGATGGGCACATAGCATACCACCAACTATATCTGCCTCTGATTCGTGACGACGAGAGTAAACCGATGGGTCCTTAGCTACTTCATCCCATGTTTTTCGAAGAGCGTCGTAGTCAGCCTTATTGTGGGTATAGGTAGTACCATTGTACGCTGCATTTATGTAAGTAACGAATTCGTTACTCTGCAAAAAGCCATCAAGCCCGGCGAAGACCTGATCAGCCTCCGATTTCTGAGAATGATTTTTGGAACTGTGGGCAATCTCATGACAGATCACCCCTAGCAAGGATTTGCTATTTGCAACAGCAAGCATCCCCTCGTTAATCATAATCTGCTGACCAGCCGCCGAGGCGTTAGGGACGTCGCTATCTGAAACCATAACATCCAATTCCCTGCCTGGCGAAAGTCCTGGGATGGCCATCATACTGCCTAAGAAACTTTGAAAGTAAGCTCTCAATTCTTCCCTGTTAGCAGCAGCAGTAGCATCGGCAAACATATCGTAGTCTGTAGGTAGGTATGCTTCCACTAGCTCGGCTATCTGCTGAGCTTCACTTAGCTTAAACAGGTAGGGAGGGAGATTTTCCTCTTCAGCAAGGGCCTCATCGTCTCCCGCCTCGTCAGAAACTTCTGAGTCATCTTGAGTTTCGTTACCTGTCTCCGTTGCAGGTGCTGTCGCAGGTTGGACCAAAGTAGTCCTACGGGAAACGGTAGGACTTTGGGTGCAAGCTTGAATGACCAACGCCAAAAGCAAAATGAATAATTGACTTCCCTGGAAAGCCCACAATGTGGTTCTCATGTATCCTCCTGAATTTTAGATGTCCATAAGCGAGGATGCAAACCAATCACCAAGACTATAAATACTATCATCCTGATATCATGAAAGGTTTTATCACGAGGATGGAACCACACAATCCTAATAATACTATATTTCTAGAAAGTTTTCAGATAATTAGCCATGAATTGATTCTTCTCATCAAAAAAAACGTCCATGGCTAAGTTGTAGGCAGGAAAAAGACGAGAGAGGGCTAACCCTCCCTCCTAAACTAGAACTGATAGCGAGGCTTGAGAACCTGGCTTTGCATATCATTTTGCTGAACAGAGAAATTGGCAGCATTTTGTGGGTAGAATAAGATCAATGGCTCTTGACCAATCCCTTTGACCAAATCTAGATCTTCGAAGTCTCCAGCCCGAACTGTGAACTGTGGATCAAAGTTAAAGAAGCTAGACTCTGCTGGATCTATGTACACTGACTGCCACTTAGAAACGAAATCATCTCCGGCACGTCCTCTCCATGAGCTTAATACACCGGGCATGAGTTTCATTTCCTGCCATTGATTATCAAAAGCCTCTAGGTTAATTCTAAGCATAGCTACGGTCGAGAAGTTATAGGTCTGGTAGGCTTGAAGATCAAGGATCGCATCCCCAAAGTCAAGTTCTTGGCCTGGGAAGAAATTAAGATCATAGTTACGGCGAATGTCACGCATTCTCTCGGCATCAACTAAGATACTATTCGTATTGTCCTCACTCGCTATTTGAAGGGAATACGACTGCACATCAGAACCAAAGACCTCAAAATCTGCAAGCTCATCGCCATCCATGTCTATGAGTGCTGTAGGCTGACAGAATATCCAGTCTGTAACAGGGTTATAGAGCTTGAAGGCAATATCCAGATAGCGTCCCCCCAATGGTGATGTCCAGTCGTCCACCACACGGTACCCCACACTCTGAAGGTCACAGAAAGTACGATCTGATGACTTTAGATTCCTTGCAGCACGTTCGTCTTGTGCAAGAAGATTGAAAATAAGAGCTTCACCAGGCGCATTGCCATCGTTAGAAACCTTGGTGTGCGCGGGGGCGTCAACGTAGTCGACACTGGACGAAGCCACAGTTAGCCTATCTGCCCGAATGTCTGCAGCCTTCACACGAACCCCGTGAACAGGAATTTTCAACACGACCGAGCTATTCTGAACAAGATTCACAAAGCCGTCAATCTCCGTCACAGGCACAGCATTGTATGGAGATTCGATATGTACATCACCACGCACCATGGTAGCTTCTCCTGCGCCCACAGATACCATAGACGGGAAGCTCATTCTTAGCTCTGGGGACAGAGACTGTGCTAGAACCTGGAAAGTTTGGGATTCGTCCGAGCTATTTTCAACCCTAAATTGAACCCGAATGGCTCGTTCCGCTCCGGCACTCACTTGCCCTAAGGATAAGGCCGAAGGTGAAACAGTAGCAGGAGTTTGCGCAGCACGAAGGATATCGATACGACCAGCACCCTGTCGAGATAAAGGATAGAGATTTGTTTCGTCTTGCTTCATGGTCAAAGACGTATTCATCATACGACTTTTTAGCTCTGCTACACTAGCATTTGGAAATGCCTGTCGTAACAATGCTGCTGCACCAGCGACATGTGGTGCCGCCATGGATGTGCCACCAAATCGAACTCCACGAAAGCCACTGCCTACAGCTGCTGAAACAATTTCAACACCTGGCGCAGTAATTTCTGGCTTTAGCAAAGAATCTATCGAGCGAGGCCCCCTTGAAGAGAAACCTGCAATCTTATCAATATTCTCTGGAGCTTCTTCAAAAACGCCGGCATCTAAGGTAACCATCACATCGCCGCCGTTCATAGCTTCTTTAATAGCATCTCCATCTGCCAAGGAAATCATCACACCCGGAATTTGCAACATGCAGTCGCCACCCATCGTGATGGGATCTCCTGCTGCATTGTTATAGACAACAAAGCCAGCGGCGCCTCCATCCTGTGCTATGAGGCCTTTGCTACAGAAACTGGTCTCTCCTCTTGAAATCAATGCAAATTTACCCAAAAGATCTGCCTTTGTATCATCATCAGGAGCCGAAGTTCCTAGACCAAGATCCACCAACGCCTTTGCTTCCGAAAAACCATCAGCTGGAATGGTAATAGCACTCGGTGCGTAGCCCATCACAGACTCATCACCACCGGAAAAGCCTGCTTTTAATGCCGGACTTCGCCAGTTATGATCCATTGCATCTACAGATGCTGCCACGGATATGGACTCAGCAGTGGTGGACGGAGACCCCACAATATAGGGTCGATCTCCCGAGTTACCAGCAGAGATCACAGGCATGATACGGCCAATGGTTAGATTACGCATAGCAATATCGTAAAGGCTATTTGGTGAGCCAAAGGCTCCTCCTAACGATAAATTCACCACATCGAGCTTGTCCGCAGGATCTAAATCGCCGTTCGGATCAGCAGCATACTCAAGGGCTGCAATCACCACCGAATCACTGGTCGAGCCAGATGTCCCAAAAACTTTCAACGCATAGAGTGAGGCCTTTGGAGCTACCCCATCGTAAGTATTAACCCCATCACCCAGCCCCGCCACTGTTCCGGCAACATGAGTTCCATGGCCACCGATATCCAATGGATCGGGATCAGGTTGTGGGAGTCGTTGGTCCCAAGTGAGCCCCCCTGAATTATAGGATTCACCCACGAAATCATAGCCGCCGGCTACCTTGGCAGTTGGGAATGACTGATCTTCGATAAGCTTGGGATCATTGTTCTGATAAGCTGTCGCATCACCAAGCCCGCCAAACATCTTGTGGGTATAGTCAATACCGGTATCGATAATACCGACCTTGATACCCTCTCCTCGTGCGTTAAACTGGCTTTGAAAAGCACTCGCATTGATAAATGATGCCGATGTCACCTCACCCCAGGAATTACGAAAGGCTGCTTCTTCCTGGATATCTGCTCGTTCGATAAGCTGAGGCTTAAACGATTGGGCGTTCATTGAACTCGTCATTTGATAGAAACGATCCTGATACTTACCAGGAACCAAGACTGTCATCCCATTAAGAACCATCTTGTATTCATGAATGATTTTGATTGCCGGTGATAGATATTCCAACATCTCTTTGAATTGCTGATGTTCATTAAGAATACGCTCTTTTAGGGCTTCATCCACGACATGTTTGCCATTCGTGTATCGGCTACTCGTAAGCAAAGCAGGCTCACTAAATTGCACCGTTGCCAAGAACTGCTCGACCTCAGCAGGCCGTCCTGAAACGGAATTTAGATCTTGGCCCTCCTTACTTTCTATAGTTGCCTGGGCATCATCTTTGTTTTTCTTAGAATTGCTACAGCCTGTCATTGTCAGGACACCGAGCAAACCTAATACGATAGGGAGCGATGTTTTCATAGACTCTCCGGAAGACTCGATTAAAGGAATGTTCCGAGAAAATCTAGCAGAATCATTTGCACCTTGTCTAGGCAAGAGATCGTCATGCAGCAACTAAGTTCTGATTCTCTTTAATTAAGTGAGTCGGTAGGTACAATCGAAACTGAAAGCTTACGAATTCCTTGGAGAGGTCGTGGTGATCAAGCTCGATCTCAATACGCCCCCCAAAAGACTCTGTTTCCAGTTTCACGGCATCAAGGCCTACACCCCGCCCCGAAACCAAGGTGACCGTACTAGCTGTGGTTAGTCCGGGACGGAAGATCACGGAGCATAGAGCTAGTAAACTGCCAGGAGTCGTCTCGCAGATATTTCGTAGAGTTGGAATGTTAAGACCTCGTCCATCATCACGATAGACAATTTCGTAACCACGGTCACTCGGCGAGATCTTAACAGAAATTGTCCCACCTTCCACTTTACCTCTACTAATCCGTTCTTGTGGTGATTCGATACCATGATCCAAAGAGTTACGTATCAAGTGGATCATAACTCGATCTAAGAAGCGTTGTCCTTCATCACTTAAAAAGTAGGCATCACCATTGATAAGAAATGAAGGTGCAACTTTGCCAAGATCAGCTGCTAGCTTTTCGGTACCCTTTGCCAAATCTCTGATATACTCTGCAAATGTTGAATAAGCAGCTTCCAAGGATTTTTGTTTGACGTCCTTCAGTAAAGACTTCAAGTTCCCTGATTCGTGAAGCCCCCAACGGTCAATTTCAAGTAGCCAAATCCGAGCTATTTGGTAGGGGATTTTCTGAGTTCGATTATCGTCACCAATAATAGCAAGCTTGTCACATGCAACCTTTCGATAGACTGTACATACCGCCATCAAACGATCCGCAGCAGGCTTAATATTTCGCCCTACTGTGCGAACATCGTCGTTTAGGCTCTCTTCGAATTCATGGATAGCATGAGACAGATGCACAAGACAGAGCTGGCGAGCATTTCCTTTTACCGTATGCATTGATCGTCTAAGGTGATCCAAGTCACCTTGGGTGATATCATCGCGATGTTCGAAGATTTCCAAATCGTCGAGCACTTCCGATAGGTAGCGCCAAAAGGAAAGAAACTTCTCTCGTTTAACGTCTAGGATCTCAGAAACAATCATAAGTTCCTGTTCGTTTTTGTGGCTCTCATCCTTCAGTCTTTTTAGGTCAGTGATATCACGAATAGACACTAAGATCTTTTCTATCTGATCGTCATCATCATCTACGACTGGCTGCCAGTCTAATTCCAAAGATAAAGTAAGATCTCGTTGGTGATAAATAACTTCGTTTGGTAGAAGATGAGAGTTCATTTCAAAAGCTAATTGAGGTTCGCCAATTGTCAGGCTCAAAACTGTGCGAATCTGATCCAGCTCTTCCTCTGCTAATTCTGTATGACTTAAAAAAATTTCAAACACATCTTTGCCAGAAAGATCTCGGGCCCCCAGGATAACTTCGCTGTGAGCAGAGTAATCACCGTGAATGCAATTTTCTCCGGGCATGATCATAAATATCCCTTGTTGGATGGTATTCAATATGGTTCGAATCTCCTGGGTTTTTTGATCTACTTGAGTTTGAATACTTGCCACCAGTTTTTCCAAGCCACGATTGGCGACTTGAAGCTTCTCTCGCATCACATTCAATTGGTCCGCCAGAGCAAAAGATAGAAGAAGGACTTCCAAAAACGATCCAATTTGCATCGCATACTCAGTAAAAAAGTTCAGGGGTAAAACACCAAACTGCTTTAGCAAAAACGTGGTAGTTCCGGTGATCAAGGCAAGCCAGGCTAATATATAGTAGCGAGCCTGCTTTAGCCCGTTAGAGAACTGAATGACACCGGCTACGAGTGCCGTAAGAATCGCAACAACCGTAAATCCCGCAAGAGGTTTAATGGCAAGGCTGTAAGGCGCAACAGCGCAGAAAGTAATAAACACCAAACCAATACCAATCTCAAACTTGAGTACTTTCCTTAATTTATCAAAGGAGCTTTGATCAATCCTTAGAAACACATAAGCGAATAATAAAACAAAGAGAACGGCAACACTTCCACCAAAGCTAATAGCGTAATCTGAGAGTGACGTATTGTTTGGCCAAACGTATTGAAACGAAATCCCTTTCAGGGATGACTGTAATATCACATAAGATGCTACGAAACATACGTAGATAAAGTAAGCAAGCTTTCTTGAAGCAAGGAAAATAAAGAAGTTATACCCCATCATAACCACCATAGCCCCGTAATAAAAGGCCTGGGCTGCGATGAATCGTGAAGCAACCTCATAGTAATAAATTGGGTCCCAGAGGGTCATTGGAATCTGGACAGAAGAAGTCGAGGACACTTGAAGGTAAATATCATGTTGGCTTCCCGAGGGAACGATGATGGGCACGACAAAGCTTGTTGCATGAATGAGTCGACTATTAAAAGGCAACTTGTCGCCAAGATTAAACTGTTCTACCAACTCCCGACCATCGTAGATAAATATTTTAATGGAATCTAGCAGAGGCCATGATATTTCCAAAAGTTTCTGGATACTCTCATTTCCGGTATTCGTCACAGGAAGTTTTACCCAATATACCGCCTTGGTCCAGCCAAAGGATAAGTTTTTGCCACCTGAGTCTTTAAATGCTGACTCCGAGCTCGAAACCAAGCTTTCAACGGTCACTATCCCATCCTGATCAGCCAAATAGAGTGCATGATCCACAGACTTTTGGTCGTCGATCCTGCTGAAGTCGATAGCATCCACCCCAAATGCGGGTCGGTACCAGAGCAGCCAGATAAGGATAGCTAGGCCTTTCAAGACATGCCTCTAAGAAGGTTCGCAACAGATGACCTAGCGGTCGCTTTTTAAGATAGTTAAGATCTCAAAAAGAACCTGGCTGTTTCCGGCAAATTAGCTCTCCTGACCCGACCAACGATGAGCTGATTTCTGCTAGCCAAAGGCAGTTATCACGGGATTTGACAAGGCTTCGAAAAGCGCGAAAGCCTCTGATATTCCCTTTATCTTGTATAGATCCAATGATATAAACTGCTTATACTAGACAATGGGATGGTCTTTTTACCTTGATAAATGAATGAGGAACCTATGTGGTCAAAACATCTTTTCGCTTTCTGCCTAGCCGCCTTGCCATTGCAAGCTGTGGCTGACGCAATTCCTCCCTGGGGAGTTCCGTTTTACCCGCAGGAACCCCAAAAGGCGGAAATAGGCGAAATCCCAAAGATCTGTCGCGAGTCTCTTGCAAAATTGCCAGGAGAATTTGATAAGGCACGAATCGCCAAAGCCTGTGATGAAGTTCAAGTCTTACCCACCTGTAAGAGCGTGGCAGGCGATCCGATCTACCATTACGACTCAAAGGTCCAACCCTCCACCCGCCAGAAAAAAGTGCTGGTTCTCGGCTTAATGCACGGCGACGAGGCCGAAGGGGGCAGCGTTGCTCGACGGTGGATGGAGAGGCTTGTCGACCTAACAGCTAGGAACCAGTGGCGGATCGTTCCCATTCTGAATCCTGATGGTTGGGAGGCGAAAACTCGAATGAATGCCAATGGTGTCGATATTAACCGCAACTTTCCCTCGAAGGACTGGGATGAACTGGCTCACAAATACTGGGTCCAGAAAAAAGGCAAAGACCCAAGACGCAATCCTGGCCCTAGCGCGGGCAGCGAACCTGAAACCAAATGCACGATCAAGCACATTGAAGACTTTCGACCAGACTTCATTGTTGCGATCCACACTCCTTATGGCGTCTTAGACTTTGACGGACCGAAGATTCGTTTCCCGAACTACAAGTGGATTCCATGGGTTTCGTTAGGAACGTTCCCAGGATCTCTGGGCCGCTACATGTGGAAGGATAAGAATGTCCCGGTTCTCACGGTAGAACTCAAAGATTCAAAACTATTAGAGAAGATGGACCAGTTAGACTTCCTCCAGGACATCGCAGGGACAGTTGCCATGAGGGCTTCCAAAAAGCGACCACGGATGGATGCTGTAAACGATTCCCAAGAGGAGAGCAATAACTGACCTAACAGACGACTGAGAGTCTCAGGGCCCAGAGACTCCTCCTTCCTCCTAGCCGCCTCACGAGCCTCACCCAGGCAACCCTACCTTACCGATCTGCAAAAATTTAAAAGCATAGTTTACAGTAAGTTGTCTGGTATTTCGCCAATTACTATCAAAGCTTTCTTGCCAATGACCGATTAATGTGTTAACACACCACTGTATTAACGTGGTAAAACAGTAGATCAGGAGATCAATGAATGGCAAGCCAATCTGGAAAAACAGACGATCATTGGAACGGTCGCTTTCTTGAGGAGCTTTATCAGAGCTTGAGTCTGTTAGACGGGCCAGAAGAGTTTCAGGCATTCTTTGACGATCTATGCACGCCCGCAGAACTACGCTCCATGGCAGATCGCTGGCGGGTTGCCAAACAGCTTGAGAAAGGCGACTCCTATCGGACCATCAATGAGCAAACCGGTGTAAGCACCACAACGATCACCAGAGTCGCACGATCAATGACATACGGCGCAAAAGGCTATCGAATTTTATTGGACAAACAGAAAAAGAAAGACGGAATCTCATGAAGAACTTGCGAATCGCTATCCAAAAAAGTGGACGATTAAGTGAAAAATGCCTATCCCTATTAAATCGCTGCGGCCTTCAGTTTGATAATCGCAAGAGAACCCTGATTTCGAGGGCAAAAAATCATCCTGTCGAGCTTATGTTGGTCCGTGACGACGATATTCCACATTATGTCCGCGATGGTGTCTGCGATATCGGGATCGTAGGGCTTAACGAACTTGAAGAAAAGATTGGTTGTAGCAAGAGCCCAGACAACCCTGTGAAGGTGATTCGCAGCTTGGGCTTTGGCAGCTGTCGCCTTTCACTAGCATGGCCAAAATCGGTGCCGTTTGAAGGGTTGGAAAGTTTCAGCGGCAAACGCATCGCCACATCATATCCGAACATATTAGAGCGCTATCTTGAATCGAAAAGCATCGCTGCGGAGGCTGTAGAAATCAGTGGCTCTGTTGAAGTCACACCTTCCATTGGTGTTGCCGATGCCATCTGTGATCTGGTTTCCACTGGTGCGACTCTTGATTCCAATGGCCTCAAAGAAGTGATCACCATTTTAGAGAGCGAAGCGGTATTAGTACGATCTAATCAAACTTTAGAGTCAGAACAAGAAGACTTTCTTACACGATTGCTACAAAGAATCGACGGCACCCTGCTTGCACAAAACGCAAATTACATCATGATGAATGCGCCCAAGTCTTCCATCGACGAAATTGCTCAATACTTACCTGGAATGGAAACACCCACGGTGGTTCCCCTGAGTACCGATTCCAGTAAAGTAGCCATTCACGCGGTTGCCCAAGAGGATGTGGTATGGGAAACCATGGAACAGCTTAAACGAGCCGGTGCAAGTTCTATCTTGGTTCTCCCTATCGAAAAGATTATTGAGTAGGTCACTATGAAGATTTTCAATTGGTCAGATTTAAATAGCGAAGAGCAGGCTTTCGTTCTTTCGAGGCCAGCCTTGGATCAATCCGCCAGTGTTTCAGAAAAGGTTGCTCAGATCATCTCTCAAGTTCGGCAAAATGGAGATGAAGCCGTCAAGGCTCTTACGGAGACATTTGATGGAGTCACCTTAGATCATCTAGCCGTGAGC
This sequence comes from Pseudobacteriovorax antillogorgiicola, assembly GCF_900177345.1. Classification (NCBI taxonomy): domain Bacteria; kingdom Pseudomonadati; phylum Bdellovibrionota; class Oligoflexia; order Oligoflexales; family Pseudobacteriovoracaceae; genus Pseudobacteriovorax; species Pseudobacteriovorax antillogorgiicola. Next base: position 49,477 of record NZ_FWZT01000032.1, on the reverse strand, counting down.
CCAGCAGAATTCGAAGACGCTGAGTCGAGTATATCAGCGCGAAGTCGTGAAGCAATCCTTACAGCAATCGAAAATGTGAGTAAGTTTCACGAAGTCCAAAAGCCGTCGTCGATTTCTATTGAAACGATGCCTGGTGTTACCTGTCGCCGCGAAGCTCGGCCCATTGAGCGCGTTGGGCTATACGTTCCTGGCGGTACCGCCCCCTTACCATCGACAGTGGTCATGCTTGGTGTTCCTGCGACCATAGCTGGGTGCCCTCTCAAAGTGCTATGCACACCTCCCAGAAAAGATGGCAGCATCGACCCTCATATTCTTGTTGCAGCCAAGCTCACTGGAATCGATCAAGTCTACAAGGCTGGTGGGGCCCAGGCTATTGCAGCCATGGCATTCGGTACTGGATCCATACCTTCAGTCTCTAAAATCTTTGGTCCAGGAAACACATGGGTTACTGAAGCCAAATTGCAGGTTGCCAAAGACCCTGCGGGTGCCATGTATGATATGCCTGCTGGCCCTTCTGAAGTTATGGTTATTGCCGATGAGAATGCTAGCCCCGACTTCATCGCTTCCGACCTTCTGTCTCAGGCAGAGCATGGTGTCGACTCCCAGTCGATCCTTGTAACGAATTCGAAGCACATAGCTGAGCAAGTGGTTGAGGCTGTTATGACCCAATTATCACAGTTATCCCGCAAAGATATTGCAGCTATTGCCCTTGAGAAAAGCAGGATCATCACAACTGACAACCTGAGCGAAGCCTTAGCAATCTCCAATCGCTATGGTCCCGAGCACTTGATTATCCAAGTGACTGATCCTGAGTCATGGACGAGCAAAATTCACAATGCTGGCTCCGTGTTTCTGGGTCCTTGGTCCCCTGAATCTGTGGGAGACTATGCCAGCGGCACCAATCATGTGCTTCCAACCTATGGCTATGCAAAAGCTGTCAGTGGCTTGAGCTTAGACTCGTTCTTAAAGCAGGTTACCTTTCAAAACTTGAGTGCAGAAGGCTTGTGCTCTTTAGGGCCAACAGTCGAACACCTTGCTGAACTGGAAGGTTTAGATGCTCATAAAAACGCTGTCAGCATTCGCCTCCAGCAGCTCAAGGGAAAAGGTTTGTCATCATGAAAAAGCTATTATTCATCGACCGAGATGGTACCATTTGCAAAGAGCCGGAGGATGAACAAGTTGATCGCATCGATAAGATCGAATTACTTACGGGAGTCATCCCTAGTTTATTAAAGCTCCAAAGTCACGGCTATACTCTAGTCATGATCAGCAATCAAGACGGTTTGGGGACAGAGAGTTTTCCTCAAGAAGACTTTGATGTTCCACATCAGTTCTTGATGAAGCTACTACAAAGCCAAGGGATTCAATTCGAGACTACTTTGATTTGCCCACATCTGCCGTCAGATCAGTGCGGCTGCCGTAAGCCCAATCTTGATTTGGTTCTGCCTTATTTGCAAGATCCTCATTGGGATCGAGATCGCTCCGCTGTCATCGGCGATCGGGACTCCGATCTACTCTTAGCGGAACGCATGGGAATTCGTGGCATTCGTGTTAATGAACCTGATGCCACGCAAGGTGCATCGTGGGATGATATCGCTCACGAGCTAACGTCTCTTAGGCGTCAAGCCACTGTCAGCCGCAAGACGAAGGAAACTGCAATCAACATTGAAATCGATCTCGATCGCACAGGTCTGAATCACTTCGCCACAGGAATTGGTTTTTTCGATCACATGCTAGAACAGTTGCCCAAGCACGGTGGCTTTTCACTCAAGGTTGCCTGTGAAGGTGACCTTCATATCGATGACCACCATACGGTAGAAGATATCGGCTTAGCACTGGGACAGTGTTTCCGCAAAGCTCTTGGCGACAAGATTGGCATCCAGCGCTACGGCTTTGTATTGCCCATGGATGAGTCTGAAGCAAAGGTAAGTCTCGACCTTGGTGGTCGCCCTTACTTTATTTTTAAGGGAGAGTTCAAAAGGGATATGGTTGGCGAACTGGCCACAGAAATGGTGCCTCACTTCTTCAGATCGTTTGCTGAGTCTCTAGGAGCAAACCTTCACATGAGCATTGAAGGCGGCAACGATCACCACAAAGTTGAAGGACTTTTCAAAGGTCTCGCTAGGACGCTTCGCCAAGCTGTGAAAAACGACCAATCGGGTGAACTTCCATCTACAAAGGGAATGCTATGATAGCCATTGTCAACACCGGAGGATCAAACCTTTCCTCTGTTAGTAATGCCATAGACCGACTGGATTGCCCCTGGATCATCACTCAGGACCCAGACATCATACTTAAGGCAGAAAAAGTTCTTCTACCCGGCGTGGGAGCAGCACGAGCTTCTATGGACAAAATTATCAAAGCGGAGCTTAGTGAGATGCTACCGCGATTGACTCAGCCAACGTTAGGAATCTGCCTGGGAATGCAGTTGCTTTTCGAGGGTTCGGATGAGGGTCAAACAGCCTGCCTGGGTATGATCCCTGGCCGGGTGACGGCAATTCCCAGGAACGAAGGACTGACGCTACCCCACATGGGCTGGAACCGCTTAAGTTTCAAATCAGATAGTGCCTTGCTAAAAAATGTGGAAGAAGGCTCTTTTGTTTACTTCGTCCATTCATTTCAAGGCCCGATTAATCAGTACACAAAAGCAGCGACCCATTACGGTGTGGAAATTCCAGCCCTTGTTGAGAAAGATAATTTCTTTGGTGCCCAATTTCATCCTGAAAAATCTGCTGCCATTGGCCAAACTATGCTTAGGAACTTTATTGCCTTATGAAAATTTATCCTGCTATCGACATGATTAATGGCCAAGTTGTTCGTTTAACTAAGGGCCTCTTCGACCAAAAAACAATCTATAACGATAACCCTGTGCAGATGGCTAAAGAGTTTCAAGCCATGGGAGCCACCTATCTTCATGTTGTGGACTTAGATGGAGCGAAGCAAGGTGCTCCCCAGCAAACGAAAATTATCCGCACAATTGCTGAGGAAACTAAGCTCAAACTCCAGGTTGGCGGCGGAGTCCGAAGTGCCGGTGATGTATCAGAACTATTAGACGCTGGTGTGGATCGTGTCATCATCGGCAGCCTAGCTGTGAAGGATATGGCCGCAACAAAAAGAATCTTAGAAACTTTTGGGGGTGAACGTATCACCTTAGGCTTAGACGTCTCGCTTAACGATGCCGGAACCCCAATGGTCGCCACCCACGGTTGGCAAGAAGTATCAAACCTGACTGCAGATGAAGTTCTGAACGAGTACCTGTCACTCGGCTTATCACAAGTGCTTTGCACAGACATCAGTCGCGATGGAACACTTACAGGACCAAATTTCGAACTCTACAAAGAGCTTTCCCTGCGCTTCCCTACCGTAAAGTTTTTAGCTTCTGGCGGTTTGAAGTCTGTGGATCAGGTTAAGGCACTGAAGGCTGACAATGTGGGTGGCGCCATCATCGGCAAGGCTATTTACGAAGGCACCTTAGACTTGAGGGAGGCTTTGATATGTTAAGCAAACGAATCGTTCCCTGCTTGGATGTACGGGATGGTCAAGTTGTAAAAGGGGTTAAGTTTAAGAACCATGTGATTCTTGGCGAGATCCTCGACCTTGCTCAGCGCTACCGAGACCAAGGGGCTGACGAGCTGGTATTCTATGACATCACTGCCAGTGCTGAAAAACGAACCGTCTCGACCAAGTGGATCGAAGACACTGCACAGGTCATCGATATCCCTTTCTGCGTAGCTGGGGGCATTCGCTCTGTAGACGATGCGAGGCGAGTTTTGCACGCCGGTGCCGATAAAGTCTCGATCAACTCACCAGCAATCGAACGACCTGACCTAATCAATGAACTTGCAAAAGAATTTGGCTCTCAATGTGTGGTCATTGGCGTCGACTCTGCCCTTCAAGATGATGATTACTACATTTGGAAGTATACCGGTAGCGAATCAACGGCTCAAAGTGCTGGTAAAAAGACAATGGACTGGCTAGTCGAGGTTCAGGAACGGGGAGCTGGAGAAATCGTCCTCAACTGCATGGGAGCCGATGGCACCAAAGTTGGTTACGATCTTAAGCAGCTCCGCATTGCCCGCGATTTCTGCCAAGTTCCGCTGATTGCCTCAGGTGGTGCTGGCAGTCTGGAAGACTTCAAAAATGCTTTTATCGATGCCAAAGTCGATGCTGCTCTGGCAGCTGGAGTCTTTCACCGTGGAGAGATCACAGTTCCAGATCTGAAACGATATTTGAAATCTCAGGGCCTGGAGGTTCGGCTATGATCAATCAAGTCAATTGGCAAAAAGTTGACGGGTTAGTGCCCGCTGTTGTCCAAGATGCGAATAGCAAGGATGTCCTCATGCTTGGCTATATGAATCAAGAGGCATTGGCACAAACTATCGAAACTCGTAGGGTTACATTTTTCAGTCGAAGCAAGTCTCGGCTGTGGACGAAGGGTGAGACATCGGGTCATTTTCTGGAGTTAGAGGAGATTAGTCTCGACTGCGATCAAGATACGTTTCTTATTAAAGCTAGGCCGATCGGCCCCACATGTCACCTAGGAACTAAAACCTGCTTTGGTGATGTTGCCACCGACGTCAGCTTCCTTAAAGAGCTATCAAACGTTATCGAACAGCGATTTGAGCAGCGGCCCGAAGGGTCATATGTGAGTCGACTGATCGATAAGGGCCTCCATAAGATGGCTCAAAAGGTCGGTGAAGAGGGGGTAGAAGTCGCGCTCGCTGCGAAAGATGATGACAAGCAGGAGTTTCTAGGAGAGTCTGCTGACTTGCTGTTTCATCTAATGGTGCTATTAAAGGCAAAAAATTGTACCATAGAAGAGGTTTGTCAGGTCCTTTACGATCGCCATTCTAATCAATCTCCCTCCTAATAGCAAAAAATCAGATCGGCTAAAGTTCCGATCTGATATGGCTTTAAGCCTTTATAGATACGTCACATGTCTTTATGTAAAATTTATTTGCCTCATCCTGCCATAGTGTTTATCAATAATGTAGGGCACACTCTAGGGAAAGGTGGAAAATACTATGAAAGGACTTATGATTCATGTTCCTCTGATCGTCTTCATTCTAAGTCTTTTGTTTGTACTTATGTCAGGCAGACCATCAAAACATGAAAAGCAGGATCAACGAGATTTATTTTAATGGAGAAGATCCAGAATTTTCTTCCCAAATTTCTCGTATTTACTCGGCCCTACCCCCGATATTCCGAGTAGATCTTCCTCAGTCTTAGGCAAATTCAAGGCAATTTCCTGAAGTGTCCGATCGCTTAGAACACGAAATGCGGGCATTTTTTTGAGTTTAGATTCTTTAAGACGCCAGTCCTTGAGCTTCTGATAGACAGCATCGTCATAGCCTGTGACCGCTGCCTTCCTACTGACTCTCTTGCTAGGTTTCCGGCTAGCACCAGAACGCTTCAAATCTTGAATATCGGCAATTTGCATGGTGTTCAGGTGCAATTGGTTCATAATTCTTAATCGAAAAAGGACGCGGTAAGAGATATCTTTACCATCTTTTTGAAAAACTTTAGTTTCCGTGCCTACGAAATCTTCTCGCACTAGAAGGTCAATGTACTCCTCAAGTCGACTGCGACTCACCTTGAGAGGATCCATATGATTCCGTTGGAGCGTGCCTACCGCTAAATAGCGATCCGAACTCAGCGCGCTCATAATCGTTTTCAAGTGCTGTTTCTCAGTCTCATCGAGCAGCCGCAAACTTTTCACATTGGTATTATCAGGAGCACACACATCGCAGATGCCACATACCACACCATTAGCATCGGGGTCTCCAAAGTGCTCCATAAGTTGCAACATGCGACACTGACCTTGGTTTTGAGCATACTGAGAGACTTCCTTGAGTTGACCAAAGCGATGCTGCCGCTGAGCTTCATAGGCCAGCTCCCAAGCCTTACCTGTTGTAAAAACCTCATCATTCCCCTTAAACTCTATAGCCCCATGGACCCAAAGTTTTTCTAGATAGGTTTCAATATCGTCTTTTTCAACCGGAGGTCTTAGCATTGTTCGCTCGATACCTGCATCAGGGATTTGTTTTAGGACAGCCTTCAAATCAATCCGTTCGGGATAATTTTTCTTGTGAAAAAACTCGTGAGTCTTAAAGTCGCCAAATGAGAAGAACATCACAGCTCGGGACAGGTTCCCATCCCGCCCCGCACGACCGATTTCTTGGTAGTAGCCCTCCATGCTTCCAGGAAACGCCATATGGATCACCATCCGAACATCGGGCTTATCTATTCCCATTCCAAAAGCAATTGTCGCGACCATGACATCAACTTTGTTTTCAAGGAAGTCTCGTTGCACCTGGGCGCGTCGCTCGGCAGACATTCCAGCATGATAGATCTGCGCTCCTTGCCCTAGCTTTGCAGCACACTCCTCGGCCTGCTTGCGCGTGGGGGCATAAACAATCGCTGGCCTATGCTGCTCCTTACTCAAGAGCTTCCTGATCACCTCGACCCGCTGCGGTCGACTGACTTCAACACTTTCAATGGCGATATTGGTCCTGCGAAAGCCATGACTATGAATACTAGCTTCCACAAGACCAAGCTGATCGACAATATCTTTCTGAACACGAGGTGTTGCTGTCGCGGTCATCGCAACGATCACAGAAGGCCTCAAAGGTTCAAGTCGCTCTTTCAACATGCGATAGTCAGGGCGAAAGTCATGGCCCCATTGAGAGATACAGTGAGCCTCATCGATAGCTACCAATGTGGGCTTTCGTTTTCCCAAAAGTGGTACAAAACCAGGGACACCTAACCGCTCTGGAGCAATGTAAAGGAAATCAAGCTGACCTTCCAGATACTCCCGGCAGATTTCCCTAGACCTTTGACGTCCTTTACCAGAGTGAATGGCTTCTGCCCTCAAGCCAGTTGCTTGTAACTTCTCCACCTGATCGTCCATTAATGCAATCAAAGGGCTAATCACCACAGTGGTTCCGCCAAGCGCCATTCCTGGAAGCTGATAGCAAAGTGACTTTCCCGCCCCCGTTGGCATCACGAGTAGAGCATCTCGACCTCTAACGATGTCTCTGCAAACATCCTCTTGATATGGCCGAAAGCGTTCAAAGCCGAAAATCTTTTTAAGCAGAGGGCGAAGCTCTGCGGCGGGGGTTTTATGTCGAATCACTTCTTGTCCAATTTTTAAGTCTGAAGATGCCCCAGCCATAGCTGGAATCTGCGTCGAGGGGCGAGCCGGCGCCTGTTCAAGCACTTTTGCAACTGCCTTGCTAACAAAAGACTGGATATCCTGGGAAAACTGCTTCAAAGATATTTTACCGTCTTGAACTTGCCGCAGGGTAAATTCCCATTCTCCTGTCATTTTTGGGCTTTTGACATCATCATGAACCAGCTCGATCAACCGCAAGCCCTTTCTGCTGACGTGAAACTGCTTACCCTCGCGCACCAAATATTGGCGCTGAATCAAAGTTTCAATGATCGAGCTACGGGTAGCCGGTGTTCCCAAGCCCCGCTCTTTCATAGCGGCGGAAAGCTCCTTATCATTCAACTGACGACCAGCTGTTTCCATAGCTGTGAGCAAACTAGCATCGGTAAGCCTTGGTGGTGCTTGAGTTTGCTTCTTGAGTTCTTGCAACGATGCAAGATCAACCGCCAGGTCTGCTTGTAGATACGATGGCAGGAAACGATCTTTGTCGTTCCCCTTCCCCGTTTCCAGGGATTTCCAGCCGCGCTCCAGCTGCTTTTTTCCCCGAGCTTGAAATACATTATCTTGATGCTCATGGCCCTTCACCAAGACGTTGGTACTGGCATAGCGATACGGTTTTTGCCAAGCCATAAGAAAGCGTCTACAGATGGCATCAAACACGTTAGCCTGGTCTTGACTCATGCGGGATGAAAGGACTCCGGTAGGGATAATCGCATGGTGATCAGTAACGCGACCGTCATTGATATAGCGTGACCCAAGTGGTCTATTTCCCGTGTCTTCCTGAATCTGATCATCATAAGGCTCACGGATCGATTGCACAATCCGGGGCAGCCCGCTAGTCATATCTCTCGATAGATATCTAGAGTCTGTTCTTGGATAGCTAATGAGCTTTAGATTCTCGTATAGTGACTGAGCGATATCCAAAGTTTTCTGAGATTGAAACCCATAAAGCCGATTGCAGTGTCTTTGCAGTTCAGTCAAATCAAAAAGCAAGGGGGGTTCTAGCTGAATCGTCTTTTCTTCGACCTTTTCAACTTGATAGCGATCACCCTTTAACTCTTCCAGAACAGCTTTAAGAATTTTATCATCATCCTTGAAGCGCTTGGCTTTTTTGCTTTTGAGATCGAAGAGCATCGCAGTGAACTCTTCCCTCTGTCCGTGGCCCCGAAACACCCCTTGAATTTCTCGGTAATCCTCTGGGACAAAATTTTGAATGTCTAGCTCACGCTGCGCTAAAATCGACAGGGTCGGTGTTTGAACACGGCCCACTGAGAAGCTATCGCCAAAACACAAGGAGTAGGCCCGTGACAGGTTCATCCCCACTAGCCAATCAGCGCGGCTCCGTCCCCGTGCTGCATCTGCCAGTGAGTCGTAGTCTTTGACGGGACGTAGCCTCTCGAATCCTGTGCGAATCGCTTCAGGAGTGAGTGAAGAAATCCAAAGGCGCTGCATTGGCTTTCGACAAGACGCCTTCTCGATAATATAGCGAAAGATCAGCTCTCCTTCGCGCCCAGCATCTGTGGCACACACCACGCGCTCACTGCTGCCAAGTAAGCGCGTTACCACCTCCAATTGACTTTTAGTTTTTGGATTACCGAGGAGTGGCCAACGCTCAGGAATCATCGGTAGGGTATCGCGACGCCACTCCTTCCATCGAGGGTCAATCTCGTGGGGCTCCGCAACACGGACAAGGTGTCCTAGCGCCCAAGTAACCTGGTAGTTTGAACCTTCCCAATATCCATCTCTTTTCTGATCGGCACCCAAGACCTTTGCAATATCGCGAGCCACCGAAGGCTTTTCTGCTACAACAACGACAGTCAATCTACTCCCTCCTATGTCCCCCAAGGTAACAAACCGACAGCTACGTGGTCTACGGACATTTTACAAGGAGCTTGCGCTACCTTGAAGGTCTTTACCAAAACATTAAATCCATTAATTACAGTGCATTAAATCAAGATCTCAAGTCGTGAACTGACGAACCGATGTCATGAATACATCTTACGGAATGGTAAGTCAGAGTTCAGCCAAGATACCCGATTGTTAGGATACGCGGGTTTAAACTCGGCAGCGAAAAACTTGTAAGGGATCAGCATGGCAGAAAATCCAGTAATACTGGTGGTAGACGACAACGAGATCCAGCGTGGCATGATGAAGGCCCGACTCCTAAAAAAAGAGTATGAGGTGATCGAAGCGTCCAGCGGTAGCGACGCGCTAAAAATAATTGACTCTTCGAAGATCGACCTGGTTTTGCTTGATCTTAATATGCCCGGAATCGATGGTCACGAAGTTCTTGATGAAGTTCGCAAAACCTTTACCTCGATTCAGCTACCAATCATCATGGTTACTGCAGAAGAAGACCCAGATACGATCATAAGCTCATTTGAAAAAGGGGCGAACGACTACATACTTAAGCAGATTTCATTCAAAATAGCCTTGCAGCGGATCAACACCCAGCTCAAACTCAAAGTCCTTGCAGAAGAGTCTGCCAAGTCCCAAAAGATCGAAGCGATTAATGCGATGATTGTTACCTACAATCACGAAATCAATAACCCCTTAGCCATTGCCTATGGCAATTTGGGCTCTGACTTTTCTAAGTTTGATGAGACAAAGTTCAACCGCACGTTGCAAGCCTTGGAGCGTATCAAGGACCTGGTGGCGAAGATCCAAACCCTTGACGCCTCCGATGTGGAGTACTCCTCTTACACATCAAAATCAAAGATGCTGAAAATTAGCTAAGGTTTGATATGCCAAGCCTTTGGTTGAAGGAAAGTTTCCAGCCCCATCCGCCCCAGAGTTGAGCCTAGTCCTGAATGGCCCCGGCCAGACCACGGTGTGTAAGGACTCACCCGATCACAGCAGTTTGTATATACAGTTCCTGCGTGGACGTGAAACATGATATTTCGGGCACGATCCAAATTTCTGCAATAAACCGATGCTGTCAAACCATAGTCAGTATCATTCATTAACTCCACTGCCTCTTGGTCGGAACTCACCTTCTGAATTCCGATGATCGGCCCGAAGCTTTCCTCTACCATGAGCTTCATTTGATGGTTAGCCTCAGTTAATACCGTTGGCTCAAAATAATAGCCTACGCCCTCCGTTGGGTTGCCACCAACTTGAAGAGTCGCCCCCTGTTTCACCGCATCCGCGATCTGATTGTTAAGAACCTCGATCTGCTCCTTGCGGGTTAGGGGCCCGAGGTAGGTACTCGGGTCTTCAGGTTTACCCACCTTAAACCCTTCGACCGCCTCGATAAATGCAGCTACGAAACCATCATAGATTTTTTCATGGACATAAACCCGTTCAACTGCACAGCAACTTTGCCCGCAGTTATAGAAAGCTCCATCTGCCACAGCTGCAGCTGCCTGAGAAACATCAACGTCTTCGGTAACATAGCATGGGTCCTTACCACCCAGTTCGAATCCCACCTTGACCAGACGAGATGCCACTTCCTCATTGATCTTCCGCCCTGTGTCGTGGGAACCGGTGAAAAAGACTCCATCGATCTTTTGCTCCATGAGCATAGCACCCACCTGACCATCACCGATAACAGGAGTCATAACATTTTCAGGAAGCCCCGCTTGCAACATCAACTCCACAAGCCTCTGGCCTGTAAGTGAAGCGTATTCAGACGGTTTATAAAGCACTCCATTGCCAGCTAAAAGTGCTGGCACAAATACATTGGTACCAACAAAATATGGATAGTTCCATGCCGAAATATTAGCTATAACTCCGAGCGGTTCCCAGGAAACCATCTCCCGCACAGTTTCATCACGATACACCTCTTGGGTCTTGATGACTTCTTCAATGGTCTCATTAAAATAAATCAACCGTGCATCAGTCGCCTTGATTTCATTGCGAACCTGATGAACTGGCCTTCCAGTTTCAAGACTTGTGTCCCGTGCGCAAGCATCAGCGTTGTCTTGAAGTAGAACCCTAAATTTCTCGATAATCTCTTTTCGCTCTTCAATGGCCACCTGCCCCCAGGAAATTTGAGCCTGGCGACAAAGCTGGTACTTACTGCCAATGGATTCTTGGGTATCAGTTACCAGCTGTTTTATTAATTCTTCCGTTGCGGGATTAATTACACTTAACATCGGAATATCCTTACATGGATGCTTCAAAAAGCTGTTTAAAATCTTGACGGCTCACAGGTCTTGGCCCCAGTGGGTGGCAAATATCAGCCTCAGCCACATCTAGTAGGCGATCGTTGACTTGAATATCTAGCTTCGCCAATCCCGCAGGAATCTGAAGATCGTCCTTTAGCTCCTTCAGCCATTGAATAAAATCATCTCCAGATGCCCTAGATACCACCTGAGCTAAAGTTTCAAACTTCTCTGGCACAGCAGTTTGATTAAAGCTCATGCACGCCTCAAGCATCATTGCATTCGCGAGACCGTGATGGGTATCGAAAACAGTTGATAAGGCGTGAGCGCAGGAGTGATTCAACCCAAGACCTTTTTGAAAGGCAACTGCTCCCATCATTGATGCAGCTAGCATATCCTGCCTGGCATTAATATCCGAAGGGTTATGAAAAGCTTTACTAAGGCTCTTGCTCACCAGACGAATGCCTTCTAAAGCAATCCCATCGCACATAGGGTGAAAACCTTGAGCGAGATATGCCTCCAAGAGGTGAGTCAGGGCATCAATGCCCGTAGCAGCGGTTACACCCGGCGGAAGTCCCAGAGTAAGTGCAGGATCGGCAATCACTAAGTCCGGCAACATTTTTGGGGAAAAAATGATTTTTTTAGCCTTGGATACATTATCTGAAATGACCGAACTTCGGCCCACTTCGCTACCTGTTCCAGCAGTTGTAGGCACTGCTACCATGAAGGGAAATGCTTCATTTGAAGGGCGTGCGTCAGGCTTCCCATCTTCGTAGTCGAAAAGCGCACCTGGATGATTGGCCATCAAGGCAATAGCCTTCCCTACATCCATGGTTGCTCCCCCACCAATCATCACAATGCAATCCGCCTGGTACTTTTTGAAGGCGTCGACACCACCCGTGACATCTGACTCAACGGGGTTGCCACCCATATCTGAATACACCTCAACAGAAAATCCTCTCTCTTTCAATTGAGCGCAGGTGTCCACAAGAAAAGGTAGTTTTGCAATCACTCTATCTGTAACGATCAGTGGTCTTTGAAAACGATCGAGCAATGAAGCTGGTAGCTCAGCAATAGCCCCAGAACCGAAGCGGACCGTAGTCGGAAAATTAAATTGTGTAATCATCGATTGAATCCGCTCTAAATGATTTCAAAGTAACGTTTCAGCTCCCAGTCAGTAACAGCCTGCTGGGCTTGGCGCCACTCCCAAAGCCGGGTATTCACAAAATGCTCAACAAACGGTGCACCGAACAGTTCACTAGCAATTTCTGAGCGTCCCATGAGCTGAGCTGCCTGCTCCAAATTGCTAGCCAAGGCCGTCCCGGCCTCGCTGTTGTACCCATTGCCACGAATGGGGTCGCTATCGAGTTCGAGCTTATGCTCAATACCATACAGCCCGGCAGCCAAGCTTGCAGCGATTGACAAGTATGGGTTCATATCCGCTCCCCCTACCCGAGCTTCTACCCGGCAACTTTTTGCACTGCCTGGTATCACACGAAAGGCAACCGTACGATTGTCGATTCCCCAGTTGGCCCGCGTCGGTGCCCAGAACCCTTCCACCAACCGTTTGTAGCTGTTCATAGTCGGTGCAAACATCGGCAAAATTTCGGGTAGAAGCTTTATTTGGCCAGCGAGATAGTGCTTAAATAAGGGGCTCATCCGTGCATCGTCATTCGCATCAAAGAAAAGATTGCGATCGTCGTCCCAGAGACTCTGATGAATATGACCGCTACTGCCTGGTAGTTCGGTATTCCAACGAGCCATGAACGTGGGTAAAATATTATGTCGGTAAGCAATCTCTTTCACAGCTGTCTTGAAGAGTATGGCGCGATCACCCTGGGTTGCGGCATCACAGTTCATGATTGCAGCTTCATAGACTCCAGGCCCCGTCTCCGTATGAAGCCCCTCAAGAGGAACGTCGAACTCTTCAAGAAGATCCATAAGATCGTGAAAATAGGGGCTGGCATAGCTGGACCGTAGTGCTGAGTAACCGAACATTCCAGGTGTCAGTGGCTTCATCCCCCTAAAGTCCTTGCTGTGCAGGCTATCGGGAGTCTCGTCAAAGTTAAACCACTCGTACTCGACCCCAAACCGAGGCTTGAAGCCCATAGTCTCGGCCCGGGCACAGACCTTCTTCAATAGCTGTCTAGGGCATACCCCTAAAGGTTGATCTTGATCGTCGACGAACTCCCCCAGAAAAAAGGGCACGTGATCTTCCCAAGGAATGGTGCGGAAGGTTTTTGGATCAAGTCGAACATCTGCGTCTGGGTAGCCTGTATGCCAGCCCGCATAGGAAACATTATCATAGCAGACATCGGCGGCATCCCAGCCGAAGACCACGTTACAAAACCCAAAGCCACTCTTCATCGCCGACAGAAATTTTTCCTTATGGATGTACTTTCCTCGAAGCACTCCATCCATATCGACAATGGCTACTTTGACCTTTTTGTGGTGGGTGTTTTCTATCTTTTCTAAAAGCTTGGGATCGATCGGCTCAGACACACTAGACCTCATTTCAATAGATTCGCGTCGGTAGCAGTTTCATAAGCATCAAGACTTAGGTAGCTTAACATTGAATTTGTAAAAGGAACAAAATTTCAATTGTGTTATATAAGAAAGCCGTAGAATAGACCACTCGTAGGAAGACCCATGTACCAATGCACTAGTTATGGTTCGAACCCAGAAGAATACAGCGTTCTTGTTGTGTCGCCCCACAGCGCCGATGGCAAGGAGTTTTTTGATCAGTTTCCCGAGATTGTGAATCACCCATTGATCAAGAGTCATTGGGACTTATTTGAGCAATACGTGGAAATTGAACGTGATAAGGGTGCCGATCAGCTAGCTCATCAGCTTGGGCATCAGCTAGCACAGCGCGGAATATCGAGTATGGTTCTTGAGTGGCAGTACCCAAGGGCCATTGTGGACGGGGGGCGAATTTTAAGCCACTGTTTACGCCCGTGCCTGCCTCCCACCTTGCAAGAGCAGCTCAATGATCGCCTCTTAGGGATGCACAAGCGAAGTTTAGAGAAACTAGAAGAGCTGCATCAAGTGATCAATGATCGCCATGGCTTTGTTATTGACATGCATACGATGGCAAGTTTTTCGCCAATGAACGATGGTAAAATTGAAACCAAACCTGTTTCATTCGAGGGGCTCAGGGCTTACTGTCAGCAGTTTACTGATGCGCCACGCACGCCAGATAATCTTCGCCTTTTCGATGTGATTACCCAGGATGAGGATGCTAGGGAAATCGCCCATCCGCGGCTTAAAAAAGCCATCATTGACAGCCTCAATCGAGCATCTATCGATTTTGTAGAAAATGACCCCTATTGTGCCGACTCTGCATTTCTAATGAATGTCCACCTGACTCGGTGCCCAGCCATTGCCCTAGACTTGCCTAAGCACTATGTAGCTTCCGTCGATAACCCCATGGATTTTTCATTGCCAGATTTCAACGTAGACTCAATCAAAGTGGAGCGGATAGCTAAACTCATTGCTGAAGCTACCAAGGACGCATTAACAGAAGCTTGAGAACTCATACTTCTTTGTAATTTTAATGAGATTCCAAAGTTTCCCCATGAGATACGAAACCCATTGCCGATACGCCGCTTATAAGGCGACTTTGAAATAGGTTGGAACGGGAAATGGTGAAACTCAAAAGTATGGATCTGAAGAAGAAGATTAATCTGAATATGGTTCCGATAGCCGTTATCACTGTGGCCCTCACCATCGTTGTATCAAGAGACCTCAGTAACAACGGCAAAGAACTTCAGGAGGCTCTAGTTTTCAAGTCAAATGTAGAACATTTACTCCCCACATCGCTGATCCAAGATGATGCCACGAAAGCTATGCTCCTCGACCCTGATCGACTTGGCTACTACTCTGAAAGAAAGATCGAGGCATATGACCTCAACCTCGAAAACCTTACCAAATTGCAAGAAAACACAAGTGACGAGCAACTTAAACAACGCATCACAGAGCTACTCAAAATCGACCAGGACTACCTTCGCCCACTGGACACCAAAATCCTAGAAACCCTATTTATGGACCAGCAGGAAGCTATCAAGATATACTTTGAAGAGTTTCTGCCCTGGCAGGAAAAGTACAACGATCTGCTTGGTGAAATCGGAAAGTTGGGCGAGAAGCGTGTCGGTGCCGCAAGAGAAGATTTTGCCAAGCGCAATCGTAATACGATTATTTTATTTGCTAGCCTGTTAGTAGGGGGTGCTCTTCTTGTTGGTGTTGCGCTGCGTTTCACTGCCCACATCATCTCCAAAAATCTAGTCAGTTCCATGGGAATCCTTCAAGAGGAATCTCAAAACTTCCATGATCTAGCCACCGAGATTCAGAAGACCGGAGCCAATCTTCGGGAGTACTCCACCTCCAACCAATCCGATGCTAAAGAGGCCATCAGTTTGGGATCAACTCTTGAAGATGGTAGCCGTGAACTGAAAGAGCTTTCGCGTGTAATCCATCGTGCCTCTGAATCTCTGGAGAACTTTGCAAACTTGGGTCGCAGTCGACTGCAAGACTTAGGCAACTCCAATCAGCAGCTTTCTAATGATTTCAGCAAGCTTACTCAGCTCAGTTCGGCAGTTGGCGACATTTCGAAAAAAATTGCCATGATCGATCAAATTGTATTCAAAACCAACCTGTTGTCGGTGAATGCTTCAATTGAGGCAGCCAAGGCAGGTGAGCATGGCAAGGGATTTTCTGTAGTAGCTGAAGAGGTGGGAACCCTAGCTTCATTGAGCGGTGAAATTTCGGAAGCCATTGCGGGGCGTCTTGAAGACGTTTCTACGTCTTGTACTACATTGATTTCTACCGCTAGAAGCAGTCTTGAAACTGAGAAGAAAGCAATCACAGAGCTTAATAAGGTGTTTGCGGACTTATTCCAGCAGTCAACTGAAATGGTTCAGATAGTACATCGAGTCAATGGCCAGATCGAGCAGCAAACAGATCAACAAAGTCAGATGTCACAGAAAATCTCAGACATCATTCGCCGATTCGATACCATGAACGAGATGATCAATAATTATTATGATGTGACGAGACAGGTCGAAAATAGCGAGCGCGGTATTAAAAATGTGGGGACGATCCTTCATAAACAGGTATTTGGCCAAGAAGAGGCTCCAACACCGTCTCCTGGAGACGAACAAGCAGCATGAAAAAAGCCGACCCCTTTCAAGAGACCGGCTCGACCAAATCATAAGAAATTAATTAGCCCTAGCGTGTAGAGCATTAGCGGGAAAAAGCGCCATCGCTATAGTCGAGGTGAAAGTCACCACGGCGATTCTTGCGGAAAGCAGCAACATTGTTGCCATCTACAAGTGGCTCCGACTCTCCAAGGTGGACACGAATCAAGCGCTGCTCATCGATCCCATGGCTGGTTAGGTAATCAAAAATCACCTTCGCCCGCTTTTCTGAAAGATGTTCGTTGTAATCCTCTGGTCCCTGTTTGTCAGCGTGACCACGAACAAAGATCTTTGCCAATGGATCTTTTTTCAAGCCTGCAACAATCTTATCCAAAGCTGCGGTATTGTCTGCAGTTAGGGCAGCGCTATCAAATTCAAACTTGATTCGAATATCTGCTGGATCAAAGCTTTCATAGTTCTCTTCGATCGCAAAATCTTCCACGGCTTGATCCGTAGTACTCGCTGGCTCATCCACCTCAAAGCCTGCTGGCTCTTCCTCTTGGGAATCCAAGGATGCCAGAAACTCATCTGAGGACTCAAGCTTGCCTTCTTCTTGGCTGGTTTGGCAGGCAACTGAGCCCAAGCCTAAAATAGCCAGGCAAAGTCCTGATTTTAATGCATTATTCAGGTTTGACATCAATCTACTCCAATCAAATCATTCAACACAGGTTTCATATCGTCGTCAAAGCCAGTTTAATCTGACTTAGTCAACTATACATATTATATGCCATAATTGCACCTGAAAACGACTTTAAGCCGTTATTATCAGTGCTTGTAGCGTGGGAATTTACGATATCGTTAATTATGAGGGGACTGATTGAAGGGAATCTCTTGGGAGATTGCCATTAAGGCTTCGGGAATACTGAGCTTTTGCCATGACCACTGATACTTTTCTCGCAACACATTGTTATCATTAGCCTCGTTTGGGTCTAAGTGCTCCCGAGCCTCTAAGGCGTCTAAACGTGATGAACAGTTTTCACCATCTTTGACACCACCAGATCTGGCGTTAAAACCAAGGCAGCCGTAGGGTTTCCACTCTGGAGCGATCGAACAGCCAAGGGCTTGATCTTTAAAGAATGGGCATGTGTAGCGACGTCGAGCAAAATTTCGAAGACCGTTGCTGGGCACTGGCTGATCTAATCGGAAATTTTTAATTGTTTCGAGGAGACGTTCCTCCAAACCCACGGTCCAGCGTTTTTCCATAACAAGATAGAGGTGCAAGTCCCAGGCCTCTAAAGGTGTGATTTGCATGGAGTTACCAACAAAGGTACAGCACACCCCAGAGCAGTCTCGGCAGCTGGTTCCTTCTTGCTCTAAACTACCCATGAGTTGAATTAGATTGTCTCGTCTCAAGCGACGCGAGTCACCGATCATATGCGGCCGCCTCATTTTGTTAGCGAGTCTATATAGGTTAGATCGAGACAATTTGCAAGATTCAAGCACAACCTTGAACAATGAAAGCCTTGTTTTCTATGGGGCGTTTTCGATTTCCATCTTAAAGATGTTAAAATAGAAAGAAATCTTGCAGCTCAAGGAAGTTCCATGGCCCAGATAATGTTCGTCCTTCGCCCATCAGAAAAAACCAAGGGCTTTGCGGAGCGGGTTGTTGAGCGTTTTAAAATGACGCAGAACATCCAGCTAAACCTTCTCATGGCCACCAACATCAACGATGTTGCAGGCCAACTAGAGTCTGGTGGAATTGCTATTATGTTCAACGAAACTCCTCTAGAGAAAAGTGAGATCAACCTTCTGTCCCAGTGTTATGCCAAGGCTAAGCGAAAGCCTTTCTTTATCCTTGATGACAATAATTATGACAAGCTCATCACAGCCGAAGTTTTGGCGTCTAGTAAGATTCCAGAAAACCTAATTGGTAAAGCAACTTCTGATTTTACGGAATCCTTCATGTACAATTGTGTTCGGAACTTACTAACCCCCCCAGGACAAAAACTTGATATTCGCTATATCAAAAGTATTGTGACCAGTGTCGGCGATGTCATCACTAAGAACACCCAATGCTCCATGGAAGCAAAGCCAATAGTTGAAACTAAGGCTAAGGAGGTGCCAGAAGAGATTGCGATGGTGTCTGCATTCTATGGCGACGGTTTCCTAGGCTCGATAACCATCGGAACCGAAAAAAAGTTGATGGTGACATTCGCTCAGAAAATGCTCTACTGTGATGAAAGCGATGTGACGACAGAAATGATTTCAGATCTGTCTGCTGAGCTATCGAATCAAATCCTCGGAGCCGTCCGTAACTCATTGAGTGAATTCGGCTGGCAACTCAAATCATCCATGCAAGTGGTTACGATGGGTGAAGAATTTTTAAATGCATCCACCTCCAATGGTCGATATTACCATTTGCCCTTCACCTTCCAAGATATGAAGTTTTCGCTATCGTTCTGCTACAATACCTACCAAACCTCAATTCGTGAAATCGAAGAAGAGTCCAGCTCTAGTGGGAAAAGCTCACTCGATGTCAGACTAGTGAACGGCTTTGATAGTGCCATTAAAAAAATCATTCCTGCAAATTTGGGCCAGGAAATCACCTTTGGACCCGTTCTGAAACACCAAAATATTCTCTATCACGAAGATTCACTCCACCTCTTTCACGCGGCGAGCTGGCAGGGAACTATCACGATCGGCCTTGAGATACCCAGATCTCTTTCCGAGTTCATTATGAAACAAACCATGGGCATGGAGCCTGGGGATGTCGATGACACGATGGTCAACGACTACTGGGGCGAAATTATCAATCAGGTGGGTGGCGAATTTCTAAAGCTCGTCAAAGGTGAAAACTATACTTTTCAAAGGATCTATCACGGCGAATTCTCTGGTCATGGGCTGGACTATGTGATCAAAACTCCTGGCCTCTACTTCAGACAAGACCTGATCATTGGGGAGGAGAGCTGCCGAGCCTTTTTTGGGGCAGATTCATCGTATGGTGATCAGTTTCATAATATTTGGCCCTATTTCCAAGCACTCCCTAGCTTTCACGGGCAAGAGAGTATCGAATCAAGCGCTTAGGGCTATTTGACGATAATCGTTTCGTAATCTAAGGTGAAGGAATCAGCGATAGTTTTTGACTTCTCTTGCTCTTCCGCCTCTCGTTGCTCTCTCAGCTTTCGATCGATATCTTCAATCTGATCATGCACCTTTTTAAAATCCTTAGGAGCTGTAGCCTGACATTTTTCAAACATTTCTCTGGCGTCCACTAGTTCGCCCTTCTTCTTTAAACATAGACCTAGATTAAACCAAAGTTTATGCTCCGCTGCCTTATCAGGAAGAAAGTTCATAGCGTTTCGATATAACTTCTGAGCCGAACGGTATTGGCCCTTGTTAGCCATAGAGATACCCTTCATATTGCAAAGTCTTGCTAATTGCAGGGCCTGAGACGAACCTTCGATTATCTCTTTAGCCACTTCAGTCTTGCCGCTGATCAAGTTAGCCGCTAAGTAGCCATGCTGAGCATCAACATTGTTTGGATCTTCCTCTAATGCTCTTT
This sequence comes from Pseudobacteriovorax antillogorgiicola, assembly GCF_900177345.1. Lineage (NCBI taxonomy): Bacteria > Pseudomonadati > Bdellovibrionota > Oligoflexia > Oligoflexales > Pseudobacteriovoracaceae > Pseudobacteriovorax > Pseudobacteriovorax antillogorgiicola. The sequence continues at coordinate 29,503 of NZ_FWZT01000032.1, read as the reverse complement.
CATAAACAGATAAGGACTTCAGAGTTTCACCCTTTTCCACATAAACATGACCCCAGTGAATCATATTTTTGAGGTGTATTTCTGCCTTCTGTGTCATACGATTCATTACATCTTGATAGTGAGCTTCATCTCCACGCTCCAGATAAATCCTAGCTAGCAAAGAATCAGCTTCCATCGAGTTTGGAATCAGCTCTTGTGCTTGTTTAACCTCTGCAATAGCCTCATCATACTGCTTTAAACCGTACATAATTTCGCCCGCAAGCAGATGCGAGCGATATGGGTAAGGGTAACGCTTCTGGATAGCTTGATAGACCTTCATTGCCAAAGAAAACTCTTTCTTATGAATCGCTACCTGAAGCTTGGTTCGATACTGGAGAAGTTTTTGATTTTTCTTAATATAGTCTTGAATATCATGGAGTGTTTGAAAAAATTCCCCGGAGTCAAAGGGCTTAATTTGCCAAACAAATTCGGCTTCATCATAAAGTGTCGAGGCACTAGGGGATAAATCTTCCGAAACAAATATGATTGGAATTGCACAATAGCAAGGGTGGCTATGAAGATGGTGAAGCACATCAATAGTCTTGAGCTCTTCAGGAATGCTATTATGTAAGACAAAGAAGTCGCCACCTTCTACCGAATATTTCTCTCCAGCTTTGAACGGTTGCCACTGGTAGGGAAGCTGCAAGTACCGACGGTAGTGGTCCAATGCATTTCCAAGGCTCTGATTAACATGGATACAGGCACCAATCGGCATAAGTCAACCTACTGAAATGGAACGCACCTCCCACTATTCTAGTGGCTTTTCTGAGCAACTACAATCCTAGGTTCATTCTCGGCACATGATCGTTGAGATATTGGCTAGCACCTTTTGCAGCTGTGACGCATTTTCTGCGCGAAAGTAATCTGCTGGGGCAGTTGCGATCTTCTGGAGCCGATCCTCATCTGGTTTCTTGCCATAACCTACCGTAAAGATCCGAACACCGGAATCCTTCACTTTCTGTGCCTCGACGATCGGGTCAACATCACCACGATTATGATAACCATCGCTCAGAAACACCATGACAGGATGATCTTTGGCGATTCCTTGCAAGCTTTGCGCACCAAGCCGAAGACCTTCTGTCATATTAGTGAAGCCTCTCGCCTTGAGTTGATTCAAGCTGGAAATTACATCGTTGGTATTTTTTGTGAGGCTTTGAACACTCTCCGCTGAACTACTATAGCGAGTGAGAGAAGCCCGGTCACCGGTTTCCAAATTCCCAAGTAGGGATTTTGACGAGGTTTTGGCCGCATCCAGTTTTCCGCGACGCATAGAGCCAGATGTATCTATGACATAAGCAAAGGCAATCGGCTCTTGGCAATAATCAACCACGGGAGCGCATTTAAATAAGCCTCGCGCGTCCATCCCGTAAGCAGCGGAACCTGGAGGACATATACTCACAAACCTTTCGTCAAGAGCACCTGAGCAAGAAATCTGGCCATCCTCGCTGATACTCGTGACATATTCATCTTCAGGGCAGACGAAGGTCGCTGCACTGACTGTGCCTTCGATCTCTTGGAACTTCCGGTTCCCAAAATAGACTTTGCTATCTTTTCTTAGGGAATATTGAGTCTCTACTTCCGCTGGTTGGTTGCAACGGCTTTGCCCACCACCACAGGAAATGCGAAACCTCGTTTCAATATCCAGAGGGCATTCGCCGTCACAGGGTTCTCCTGCTAGCGTCCGCCTACCACTAACTCTCCGCCCACCTGCATCATATAGCGTGTAGGGCTGAAAGAAATTCATATGAATACAGCTCTGTGCTTCAATGCACTGATAGAGAGGGTGTCCCGCACCCATTTTATTGCCACTGACGCGCAGTGCCCCAAGGCTTGTGGCTGTTTCTTTCACTTGTCTTTCTGTCAGCTCAAGGCGGGTTTGCATTCGAACAATCTCAAGATAGGTTTTCCTCTTATCTAAAAGAATGATTGTAGACCCCACAGTACTCATCACAAGAGCACCAATCATTACCATCATTACTGTGCTGATACCAGACTCATCTTTTAACATTACCAAAACCTCTTCGCACAAAGAAGATCACCCTGACGATTCATCCCGCGCACGTAAAACTGATCTCTGTCATCACTATTAGCTTCAGCACAGTCCTTTGCCTTGACTTGAATTTGTCCGGTATCGATGTCACCAGCAGAGTTCTTCAATTTTATATCAGATAGAGCTACACAAAGAGGCTCCCCATTGATGCCCAAGCCCCTTAAGACCTGATTTTCCACACAAGTGGTGTACAAGTTGGGAAAGCGCTTGTTTCTAAAACGATTGGCTTCAAGGAAAAACTTGCGAATCGTCTTGTTCGACTTTGAGTCAACTATATCGTAACGAATCGTTAAGAACGAAGGGCTTTCACACACAGCCCCCACCGAACAATTGGTTTGCACCACAGTGTTTACTTGATAGGCCTCACATTTATCATCGAAACATAAATTGCCATTGGCATCATAGCGACTCCCGGCGCCACTGATTGGGTTCTTCTGCCCTTTCAGAAACACAGGCAGGGGGAAGTCTCGGTCGCTGCGGCAGGGAAGTTTTCCTTCTAGGCAAGCCTGAAGTTGCTTATCTTTAAGAAGACTGGCTGAATAGCGTAGGCTTTCCAGATCTGTGAGAAGAGGCGCAAGCCATGATTCGAGGCTATCCAGTGCTAGTATTTGCTCGGTCTTCCGAATATGATCTGTGATTGATGTGACTTTCATCATCACACCACCGAGGATCACCAGGAGTACCGCACCAGCGATCACTGATTCTACGAGTGTAAACCCATCACTTCTGGGCAGCTTCATGGGTTCCCCCGGAACTTTATATCCTGACAAAGTGGGTCGCCTTCGCTAGAAAAGCCTACTAAGAGCTGTTTTCCCAATAGGCAGTCGCCTGGCATCACACCTGTAATTGATCTCTGTAATTGCGGCGCTGGAACGCAGCGCAATCGTCCACCCCGCACGTCACTAGCTAGGTTTTTTTGATCATCTGCCCCGGTGGGACAAACTTGATTTGTATCAGAGCTTGGAGGCGTCGAAATATTTCGCTTTATACTACCTCGGCGTAGAACGGCGCCATCTGCAAAAATGGCGTAATCAACCAATATTGTCGCTGCCTTATCACAGCGGCCTGCATCTGCACAGAGCCCTCTCGCCAGCAGCTCCACTTCTAACGGACAGCGATCATTGTCACAGGTTTTACCATCGATAAAATATCGCAATGGAATCTGATGCTGGTTCGAAGCCCAAAGTTCAAGACTCATGGGAGTGGCTGAGCAAAGTTTAGCATCTTCAATCATGCAGGTTTTTAGTCTTGGGTTACGATTGATCGTTGCCGTAAATTTCTTCCGAGAAGACAAGGTGGATCGCAGGCTTTCCTCGATCTCGGACACCACAACTTTATTTTCTGTTAAGCGGGCCAAGTCCCGAACGACGAGAATGTTATCAATAGCAAAATAGGTGGTCGCGATTGCGAAGGCGATAGCGACCAACAGCTCGACGATGGAAAACCCAGACCGGATACCCATGGTGCCCTCTAAAATGTGGTCATTTGTCCTCAGCCTGAATATCGGTGGCCCCCAGAAAAGCCTTAATTGGCACGGGAAATGACTCGTCATTACCCAGCCTTAAATAAACAACTCAAGGCTTTACCCTTTCTTACCGAAGGTAAGGTGTTCTTTGAAACACTGCCTTTTGTGTGGGTTCCAAGAGCATGACGCTGTTTTGCCATTGACTTCTAGGGCAGGATAGTGGAAAAGTGTAGTGTCAGTTCATCCTTGTATCAATAGGTGACCTTATGAGAAGACAGCATTATAAATCGACTTTGACCGAACAGCCTTTTAGCTTCGCTTCTTTGCTACCCTGCCTCTGTTGCCTTTCTTGTTGTTGCTAACCGCAACTTTTTTTCCCTTTATTTCAACAACTTAATATTATTGATCGCGACTCAGACCCAGAGTTCTTTACGCCATATTATTAGCGTTTAACTGCCGTGGTCTTGACAAGCATCAGGACTTCGCATGTCAAGACATGCGATTTAAGGAGCATGCTATGACTTATGGCAAGGTGAGCCTCGTTGGGGCAGGCCCAGGTCATCCCGATTTACTTACGATGAGGGCTTATCGCACTCTTCAACAAGCTGATGTTGTTTTCTACGACGCTTTATTAAGCGAAGATTTTCTTTCCGTCATCCCAACTGGAATCCCTCGATTCCATGTTGGTAAGCGCTGCTCTCACCACACAGTTCCTCAACGGGAGATCGAGGACCTCTTAGTTCGCTGGGCTAAAAAAGGCCAGCATGTGGTTCGACTCAAAGGTGGCGATCCATTCATTTTTGGTCGTGGGGGCGAAGAACTCACAGCCTGCCTCAAAGCTCAAATTCCATGTGAGATCGTCCCTGGTCTTAGCTCTTTAAACGGTGTTGCCAGCTCCATAGCTCTGCCCCTCACCCATCGGGAGATGGTGCGAAAGGTCATGGTTATCGAGGGCCATACCTTGGGCCAAGACTCAAAAGACTGGCAGCAGCTGGCACAGTTCGAAGGAACCCTAGTCATCTTTATGGGCTCTCGAAAAACTTCTCTTATTGCAGAAAAACTGATTGAGCACGGACTATCTCGGACGACTCCTATGGCCATGGTGGAGTCAGATTCTAAGATGCAACCCCACGCGCAAGTGAGAACATTAGAGGATGTCATATCGTATGGTATGCCCAAGGCAATCGACGGCCCTGGAATTATTTATATCGGACCAACAGTTGATCTATTCCTTCAATGGCAAGCCAGCCAGCAGGTTGAGGGAGCGATCACTCTAACTCCATTCATTAGCCCCGATCAACGCATGAAAGCTTAACGACACCCATAGGAGACTACAATGAGCCAAGAGTTAACCAAAATTGAACGCCTCAAGCAAAGTTCACATGGCTTGCGAGGCAAAATCAAAGAAGAACTTAAGGATCCCGAAGCCAAGCGCTTTACCAATGATTCTGAGCAATTGCTTAAATTTCATGGCATGTATCAGCAGAAAGACCGAGATCGCCGCGCACCAGCAGAGCGCAAGCTTGGCCCTAAACCCTTTACTTTGATGATTCGGGGCCGAATCCCGGGAGGGCGTCTCAGCCCCGAAAGCTGGAGGGTATGGGACGATCTAGCAAGCGCATATTCCAGCGGCGGAATTAGGCTTACCACCAGACAAAGTATTCAATTACATGGTGTTCTAAAATCTCAAGTGGAAGACTCCATCAAGAAGATTCACCAATCACTTCAAACTACCACAGGTGCCTGTGGCGATGTTGTTCGCAATGTAACTCAGGCAGTCAACCCTTGGGGAGACCCGAAGCTTGCGCAGCTTGATCATGTGGCCGAACTCATCTCGCAACACTTCGAAGTTAGAAGTCAGGCGTACTTCGATATCTTTCTCGATGGTGAGTCGGTGCGCGTCGATGAACAAGAAACGATCTATGGCGACCGATATTTGCCCCGAAAGTTTAAAATTGCTGTAAGTGCGGAAGGTGACAACAGTGTCGACATCTATACTCACGACTTCGCCATCGTCGCTACTTTCAACGATGGTGGAGTGATCGATGGCTACCATATATTTGCTGGCGGCGGCATGGGCACATCCCATAATAACGAAGCGACTTTTCCCAGGCTCGCTGATCATCTAGGCTGGATTCCTAAAAAAGAACTTATCCCTATTAGTGAAGCCATTGTCACGACCCAAAGGGATTTCGGCAATCGTGAGGACCGTTCCCAAGCTCGGCTCAAATACACCATTGCTCATCGAGGAGTCGATTGGTTTCGCCATGAGGTAAGCAGTCGCGCCGGTGTCGACTTTGAAGATCGCCCCCTTGCTCCCTGGAAGACTAGATCGCCTTTGGGTTGGTTTGATCAAGCCAATGGCAAAAAAGCTTTGGGCTTGCATCTACTTTCTGGTCGCATTATAGATCAGCCAAACCGCAAGCTGAAATCGGCTCTTCGCCAGATAATCGATCACTACGTTACACAAGTGCAAATCACAGCTGAACAAGATCTGATTCTGGAGGGAATCGATCCCGAAAAGCAAATCGAAGTGGAAACGATTTTGGATCAGAATGGCATTAGCCCTTTTTCCCCAAACCGAATCTTTGATCGAGCCGTGACATGTGTTGCTCTGCCAACCTGCGTGAAGGCACTAGCCGAAAGTGAGAGAGTTGGCGAAGCAACCTTCTCTAGCATCCAAGAGCTATTTGACAAACATCGGCAAGGGCGACGAGCACCAACCGTTCGTATCACAGGTTGCCCAAACGGTTGTGCTCGTCCCTATGCTGCTGAGATCGGCCTCGTGGGTCAATTACCTGGCAAATACGCTTTATTTTTAGGTGGCAGCCAAGAGGGAACACGGCTAGCCAAGAAAATAGGCGATAAACTCAAGCTCGACGATATATATAGGTATCTTGATTTTGCCTTTTCCCAGTGGTCTAAGCAGGGAGAGCCCACCGAAGATTTTGGTGATTTTGTGGATCGTGTCGGCTTGGCTAACCTTAAACCAATCGAGGAGGGCTTAGAATGATACGATCCTTAAATCTCGATAAATTAAACCAAGAAGCCCACCGATGGTCTAGCCAGGACATCATTGATCATGGGATCAAACGATTCGGGGATCGCTTGTCTTTTGCATCAAGTTTTGGGCTAGAGGATATGGTTTTGCTTCACATGCTGAAGGACTACAGTATCGATATTTTTTATATCGATACGGGGCGACTCCCCATAGAAACGTATCAGCTTATAGAAGACGCTGAAAAACGCTATGGCAACCGCTTTCGAAGCATTCATCCTGAGCCTGACGAACTTAGCCGTTATGTAGCGGGTTACGGAATCAACGGTTTCTACCAGTCTGTTGAGGCTCGAACAGCTTGCTGCCATGTACGTAAGGTGAGGCCTCTTGCTAGAGCTCTTGATCAGCAACATGCTTGGTTTGCCGGTTTAAGGGCAGAGCAGTCTTCATATCGCTCAACACTTGCGTTTTTCGAAGACGATGGTTACAACCGAGTTCGAATCAATCCGCTCAAAAATTGGCGCTGGCAAGATCTTTGGGATTACATCGACTCCCACCAAGTACCATTTAACAGACTTCATAAACAAGGATACCCCAGCATTGGTTGCCAGCCGTGCTCCCGTGCCATTAGTCCCGGAGAAGACTTTCGATCTGGACGTTGGTGGTGGGAGAAAAGCAGAAAAAAGGAATGTGGTCTGCATAACCATAGGAGGCAGGAAGATGCACCTGAATGAAAAACATCTTAACGATCTGGAAGACGAAGCGATCTACGTGATCCGTGAAGTCGCCAGTCAGTTCGAAAGACCGATCATGCTGTATTCAGTGGGAAAAGACTCTTCTGCACTGCTTCACCTTGCTAGTAAAGCATTTGCACCAGGTCGCATTCCATTCTCCTTGCTTCATATTGATACGGGTTACAAATTCCCAGAAATGATCGCATTTCGTGATCGGATAAAAGATCATTATGATGTGGACCTCAAAGTCTATCGCAATGAAGAAGCTATAAAAGACGAGGCCCATCCCAGCAAATTAGGAACCCTTCGTTGCTGTGGCCTGCTCAAGACTAAGGCTTTGCTTGACGCCCTTAAACTCTACGAGGTCGACGCTGCTCTAGGTGGAGCCCGCCGTGATGAAGAGAAGTCGAGAGCGAAAGAGCGATTCTTCTCGTTTCGCGATCAACATGGACAGTGGGACCCCAAAAATCAGCGTCCAGAACTATGGGATAGCTTTAATACTCTGATTCACCCCGGAGAAAGTCTAAGAGTCTTTCCTCTTTCTAACTGGACCGAACTTGATATCTGGCTGTATATTAAACGGGAAAACATTCCTATAGTGCCACTTTATTTCTCTGCTTCACGACCAATGATTTCAAAACAGGGTCAATTGATCCCTGCAGTAGGCCGTTTAGGCAATCACCCGGATGCAGTGCCCGTTCCAAGCCGCTATAGAACCCTGGGTTGCGCACCTTGTACTGGAGCAGTGCCCTCAACAGCACGAACACTTGATGATATCATCCGTGAAACTGTGGAGGCGCAAACTTCTGAGAGAGTCACCCGCATCATCGACTATGATGGTGAAGCATCCATGGAAAAAAAGAAACGGGAGGGTTATTTCTAATGAAGAATCTTCTACGAATATCCACAGCTGGTAGTGTTGATGACGGCAAATCTACACTGATAGGACGCCTCCTTCACGATTGCCAATCAATCATGACTGATCAAATGCATCAGCTCTCGACTCAGGGTCAAGGCGACCTCAACTTTGCTGCTCTTACCGACGGACTCAAATCTGAGCGAGAACAGGGTATCACCATCGATGTGGCCTACAAGTATTTTGCTAGCCCTCGCCGTAAATTTATCCTTGCCGATACACCCGGTCACGAGCAGTACACAAGAAACATGGCAACAGGAGCGTCCACAGCTGATTTGGCGATCATACTTGTCGATGCCCGCCAGGGCCCTACTGAGCAAACCAAACGCCACACTGCTATCAGCCACCTTCTCAAAATTCCGCTCGTGATCTTCGCCATCAACAAGATGGATAGTATCGCCTATGATGAAGACCGCTACCTTGAGATTGAGCAGCAAGTTTTAGCCATGGCACAAAAATTAGGATTTGCAGAAAGTCTCGCGCTTCCCATGAGTGCCTTAAAGGGTGATAACATTACCAAGCAATCGACAGCAATGCCCTGGTATCGTGGCCCTTCGCTGCTGGAACATCTGGAAACTCTCGATGTCAGCCCAAGTCGTGATAGCCACGGACATCTCGCCGTTCAATACGTCATCCGCCCCCATCAGGACTTTCGTGGCTTCGCTGGCAAAGTTACTGATGGGACTCTGCGGGAGGGTGATTTTATTGAAGTCTTCCCCGAAGATGGCCGCAGCCGCATCAAGGCTATCTATCGCGGGAATCAGCGACAGGGAGAAGCTCGCGAAGGACAATCGATTCTAGTGGAGCTAGAAGAGAACCTAGATATCCAAGCTGGCTCCATTATCAGCCATGTAGACAACCCCATTCAAGAGAGTTACGCTTGGCAAAGCTCATTGGTTTGGTTTGCAGCCCATGAAGCCCAGGAAGGTCGCACCTACCTGCTCAAACACCGCAGTCGCTACTTCAAGGTTAGGTTGAGCAAACTTCTTAGTAAGTTGAATCTCAGCACACTCCAAACTCAGGCAACCAGAGGACTAAGCCTAAATGATATTGGCCAATGTGTGATTGAAAGCCAAGCGACAATTGGAGCTAGTTCTTACGAATCATCCCGTCTCCTCGGTAGTTTCTTGCTGGTAGATGAGCAAACATATGCCACGGTTGCCGCTGGACGCTTTGAATTTCCTATAGAACTCCCAAAGTCCCAGCGCGAGCTTGTATGGCACTTTATCGATAGCCAAAACTCTGAGTTGTTCAAAAGTCTCATTCAGGAATCCAATACGCTGTTAATAGATAACAGTCCTCTGCCAGGGTCTCCAGAAATTGATTTGTGGTGGCTGAAACAGATTTCTAAAAGCAACATTCCTGTAGTCACCAATCGCCGTGAGCTATTAGATTATTCCGAAGGTGTTCTCTGGCGCGAATGGTCTGAAAATGACCTACAACGGTTGAGACGACTGCTTCTATCAGGAGGTTCACTGTCATGAGTCAAGAAACACTCAAAAGGTCGCTGCTCAAAACTTGCTCCTGGCGCATCATTGCAACCCTTGCTACAGGCCTATTGGTCTATATATTTACCCAAGACCTTCATGCCGCACTTGCAGTGGGAGGTCTTGAAGCTATCGCAAAAATGGTTCTATATTACGGGCACGAAAGACTTTGGAACTCAGTTCACTGGGGTCGGGTTTATCCCATGCCAACTGATCAGGAGTCATACGTCTCACCTGAAAAAAGGAATCTAGCATGACCAAACAAGACTATTTGATTAAAAATCGCCAGACCCTCGAATTGATTGCCAAGCAGCTCAAAGAGTCCTCGCTTCGCTCTGGTTTTCATTTAAGAGACATAAAGTCAGCATGCATCGATCTTTTGGAGCACTTTGAATCCTTGTTGTTGTCGCCGCTCGATCAGAGTGAGAATGTTGTTTCTGAGCTTAGTGATCTACTAGAAAAGCTCCACGGAGCAGCCAATCAAATCGAAAAACTCTATCCAAAGAAATGGACGGAAGCCGCCACTGATCAACTCATGGCAAAGTTTCTCGACTATCTACCGTCCTTACAAGAAGAGCTTAGTCTTGATATACAAGCCGCCATGGACCGCGACCCCGCAAGCACTGATCCTTTGGAAATTGCTATGTCTTACCCCAGTATTCGCGCTCTAAGCCATCATCGACTCGCCCATATGCTCTTTAAGGAAAAGCTGCCTTTAGTCCCACGCTTCATTAACACGTTGTCTCATCAAAAAACCGGGATCGACATTCACCCTGGAGCCGAAATTGGTTCCTCCTGCTTTATTGACCATGGAACTGGGGTTGTCATTGGAGAAACGGCCGTAATCGGTGATCACTGCACTCTTTACCAAGGAGTGACCCTAGGTGCAAAAAGCTTTCCTAAAAATCCCGATGGCACAATTATCAAAGGCCAAGTTAGGCATCCGACATTGGAAAGTCATATCACCGTTTACGCTGGCGCTACGATCTTAGGCGCAATCACAATTGGTCACCACTCTATTATTGGTGGTAACGTGTGGCTCACCCAGAGTCTGCCTGCATACAGTCGCATTCAACAGTCACGCTATCAGCAAAATTTCTTTACTAATGGCGATGGAATTTAAATTTATAGGAGAAAAAAATGAACCGTTTACATCGACCCAAAATTGCAAAGAGTATCCTAGAAACTGTAGGCAACACACCTCTCGTTCGGCTCAATGTATTAGACAAGGACCTGCCCGGAAACATCATTGTCAAGTGTGAGTTTTTCAACCCTCTCTCAAGTGTTAAAGATCGTATTGCTTTGAATATGGTGGAGCAAGCAGAATCTGATGGCACTTTAAAACCAGGTGCTACCATAGTCGAACCGACCAGTGGCAACACTGGGATCGGTTTAGCATTTGTTGCAGCAGCAAAAGGATATAAGCTCATTCTAACTATGCCAGACACCATGTCTATCGAGCGACGAAAACTGCTCAAAGCTCTTGGTGCAGAGCTGGTATTGACCCCAGGGGAGAAAGGAATGAACGGTGCGATTAGCAAGGCGACTGAGATAAAAGAACAGAACCCAAGTTACTATATGCCTCAGCAGTTCAAGAACCCCTCGAACCCAGATATTCATCGGCGAACGACGGCTCTGGAGATTTGGGATGATACCGATGGTAACGTCGACTATATTATCTCAGGAGTTGGTACTGGAGGAACTATTACAGGTGTCGCAAGTGTCCTGAAGGAATTAAAACCTGGAATAAATGCCATTGCTGTTGAGCCAAAGGACTCTCCCGTATTATCAGGAGGAGACCCAGGCCCTCACAAAATCCAAGGTATTGGTGCAGGATTCATCCCCGATATCCTTGCCACGGAACTGATTGACGAGGTGATCCAAGTCAGCAACGAGGAAGCTGGTCAGTGGGCACGACGCCTTGCTAAGGAAGAAGGGATTCTGGGAGGCATCTCGTCTGGGGCAGCCATCGCTGCCGCAGTGGCAATTGCTTCAAGGGTGGAAAATCAAGGCAAAGAAATCGTTGCCATATTACCAAGTAGCGGTGAGCGCTATCTCTCAACTTGGTTGTTCGAAGACGCTTAACCATTGGGAACTATGAGGGTTCTCAAGAGCCCTCAGCAGTTTTTCGCTCTGAAATAACCAAACCCTGAACTAAATCTGGTTAAGCACTAGTGTTTTTGCGCTAGAGCCTCCTGTCTGAAGCCTCCTATTCGCCTCTACAAGATACTAGTTTCGCTATCTTAATATCTATTTCTTAGGTTTCGACTACCCCTAGCCGATATAAAGTTGGGCTAATAGAGGGGATTATGAAATACCATATTGTGACAGCGCTCGTTGCGCTGAGCTTCGTGCTCGGCTGTAAGGACGCTCAGAGAGCTGATCTCGACCGACGAACCGTAGGCCAAGCAAGCGACGCCGATCTATCGGCACGTTCTGCATTTGAATTTCTTTTTCGAGTTGGGGGTCAAACCACAACCGAAGAGAGCTTCACCATTGAAAACACCATCAAAGAGCAGAGCTTTACACTGATCTCAAATCTTGCTCAGCAAGAGATCAGTTTCTCTCAGGTGGACCGTAAGGCATTCAATGAAACTTTCACAAGTAACGAATCCATCGAGGAGAACCTCACCGTTCTTGCTAACGGTACTGGCCTTTTTGTTGACCTAACAAAGCCCGCCCGTGCGGGAACCCTAACCATTCTATTGAACGACTCCCCGGTCACAGGCTATACAATCACCAATCAACGGGTGATGTTCGAAGCGGGGAGTGTTGCAGCCGGCAACTCAGTGGTCGCGAGATATGATCATTCGATTACAGACTATATTCTTATGGCTCCTCCAGCCACAGATACTTTGAGAGTTTCGTTAAATAGTCAGGCACTGAGCCAGGACCTTTATGCGGTATCCGGCCAAACCTTGAGCCTGGTGTCGCCTCCAAGTGTCAACGCAACTTTGACTGTTCAGTATCGGCGAGACGAACCGATGGTCTCGCGCCAGAATTTAGGCTCCAGTACTCTCCAAAAATCGATTCAAGTTTTTTACAACGATGCTCCAGCTGCACCGGATCTATTTCAATTTAGCCAGGAGACAGGAATCCTAGAGTTTGTTCCACCACCTGGGGATGGAACAAAGGTTCAGATCAACTACATCCTAAACGAGGGTGATCAACTTGCCTACTCCTTAGCCAGCGCACCAAGCTCTCCAAGCCAAGTTATCGTCAAAGATGCCCAAAGCCAAGAGTTGCTAAGTCACTCGGTCGTAGATAGAACCCTAACGATTGCAGCAGACAGTTTTCTTGCCGGACGGGAGATCATTGTTCAATATAAAGACGAGATCGATATCACTGAAGGGCTCACGCTTTCAAGAGAACCGGATGCGGGTAGTCTTCGCACTGACTTTGATCCATCCCGATGTCGTTCTGGGAATGGCCTAGCCATTAGCAAACGCAGCGTCATGGTCGACTGCGAAACGGATGGACCACTGGAAATTCGCTTTTTCTACACGTTCACGCAGAATCGCACTCAGTTTGCGATAAACTCAGTGACCAACCCCAATGCTGGGATATGGGAAGTCTATTATGATGGCCAAAAGACCCACGATTGGCGGCGCGAGAATAACGTGATTTTCGTTCCAGCCACGCTCGATAGCGCGACAGAAGTCTTGATAAGATTTATTGCCAATCCTGGGACCGTGAAAAACTAATGCCCAACAGCTTGCTTGATTAACTCCCGCACCCGGAAGTCTCGTAATTCGCCTTCCAGCTGACGCGCGAATATATTAAAGCAGGCCTCACCTTGCGGGCTATACTCAACTCGAAAGCCAAGAGCCAGAGCGGCCACAATAATAGCGCCGATGCTAACGGTACGACCGCAGTGCCATTCAATGAGACCTCTCAAGTTGAGAGGCGTACAGTTTTCCTTTTGCCACTTGGTCATGAGAACAGTAGGTTTAAACCGCACCAAGACACTCATCGCATCGATAGTATGTTGGAGATAGTGGGCTGAATTCATAAAGTCCTGACGGGCACGACCGTAGTCAGGGGAGAGGGGAGACATGAAACCTTTTGCAGTCAATCCAGGCTGCGACTTTACAATACTCTCAAAATCTGATTTCCTCATGGTATCTCCTAAGTGAACGTTCCCTAGGGTTGCAACGAAAGTCTCAGGAAATCCATGATAATCTTGTAAGGGGACCATGAGAGCCATTTAAGAAGGTGCTTAGCTGTTCTTAAGATACTGATTCTCTTTCGGAAACATTTTTTATCTGCCCCACAATACTTGGCCGATCATTCTTCCCACTGTAAAATTCAAAGTGCCCCTTGTCCTGGCCCGCTGTAAGCACTCGGACTTGATCTTTCATGTAAACCGGACCCTTGAATGCCACATCAAAACGAATCGGCTCGCTCGCATTGATATGGAGCATCAAAGGCGCTGTTCCCCGTGCCAAGGCCCACATACCGTGAGCCAAGTCCCGCTTAAAGCCAAAGACCTTAGCCATCACTGCTGACATGTGAATGGGGTTGATATCTTTAGTAATCAGGCCAAAAGATTTACCGGCATGAGACGGTACAGTGAAGCGCAGTGCTTCGACCCCCGCGTGTTCAAGATTCTTGATCATCTCCGCGAGAGGAGACCCAGGGTCTTCCGACGAAAACTTTTTTCTTACCAAGAAAGTGCTAACACTTGACCAGGCCACGCCACGGTCATCCTCAATATCAGTAATTAAATCAAACTCCATTCCTTGAGGCCGTCGCCGATGCTCCCCGAGCCTTAGTTTGGCCCCGTAGTTTGTTTCAACCTTCAACGGGCGATATTGAACAATGTGGTTGCGATGATGAACTGAGCCGAGAAGCTTGAGTGGAAAGGTGTCGTGGGTCATGATCTGCAAGTGCAAAGGCCCAAGAAACGAGTGAGGGTAGAGTATGGGTACATAGCCATTATCGTCGATCTGGCAAATTTGCCGATACTTGTTGAGACGTTTTAAATCAAATTTAAAGTCTTTCCATTGACAGGCTAATTCTGGAAAGGCGTCCCCTTCGCGAAACCTCTTTGAAGAGAATACTGCCTTGTAATAAAATGGTAGCGGATTCGGAAGCGATTGGATTTCAACGGCCAGGTGATTCATTGTATGATCCCAAAATCTTGTAGAGTGAATTTTGAGACTCTAGCTGTGCTTCCAGATTTTTTCAACTGGAGCTTCCCCCGATAGAATTCAGGACTCTGCGAACAAGATGCTGGTCCAGAAAGCTTATTGGCTCGTTGGAGCCACCCTTCTCCAAAAGCTGGAAGAAAACTTCGGGTCCTTGTACTCTGAAAACTGACGCCATTGGGGATAGTAGCGCTCAAAGTCCTCTGGCGTCATTACACTGTCTTTCGCCGGGTACAGTCTGCCATGGGCTTCGTTAACTATGTCTGTCAACCTCTTTAAGGTGGCTTTGGTCGAGCCTGGCCGGTGGGAAAAATCTAGAGTTAGCGTGTATCCTTCCATCGGAAATGACATCATCCCTGGGGAGCTAAGATTGCCAAACTTTTTAAGAACCACTAGGAAGGATGCTAGGCCCGACTTTGCAATCACATTGAAGATTTCAGCAAAGGCCTCTTTTTCAGAAAGAGGTACCACCAATTGATACTGAAAGAATCCGCGACTGCCGTAGATACGGTTCCAGTGGTGAACCATGTCTAAGGGATAAAAGTACGGCTCATAAGGCTTGAGGCTTGTTCCCTGTTTCAAACTATTGGCATAATAGTAGGCTTCGTTAAACGCCTTGCAGGAATAACGATTTAAGACAAAGCTAGGAAGGCTAAAAGGCACTGATAGCGAGGGCTTACGGGATTGGTTCGGAAGTTCATCTGGGCTGTGGTTGGCTCGCATAAAGATGCCTCGTCCCCAACGGTTCCAGGCATCGATGCAATCCATCCAAGCGACTGTGTATTCATAGTGCTCTGAACTTTCGCACAGGTTGAAGAACTCATCCAGCCCCTCAAAAGGAACATTCTCGACCGCCATCACCGGCGAAGCGTATTTAAGTTGTATATCTGCCCAAGTGATCAAGCCAGTTAAGCCAAGACCGCCAATCGTCGCCCGATAAAGATCTGCATTGCTTGCAGGACTACAAACGAGTTCCTCCCCGTTGGATCGTAGAAGCCCAAATGCCTTCACATAACGCCCAAAGGTGCCAGCGCTGTGATGGTTTTTACCATGGATATCGTTGGCGATTGCTCCCCCCACAGTAACAAACTTAGTTCCAGGTGATACCGGCAGGAAACTTCCCCGGGGTACCGCAAACTCCAAGACCTCCCCCAGAGACACTCCCGCTTCACAGCGAAGAATGTTCGTCTCATCATCCCAAGCGATCAAGCGATTGAGCCCTCGGGTTGGGATCAAGACCCCATGATGATTGAGGCATGAATCCCCATAGCTGCGACCCAGGCCGTAGGCAAGGCAATGAGGCTCTACTCCAAGCCAAGTGAACTCATCACGCCAGGCTATAGGCCTAATTTGACTAGGTTTATGGGGAAAGTAACGACCCCAAGATAAAAACTGACTCACACCGTTCTCCGCAAGATCACCGTTGGCCCCTGATCGGCACCTCTAACAAGACTTATGACTCGAAATGGCAGGAAATTCGCCTGTTGCGCCACTCTACAGGTGGGCATGAGTACCATACAAAGCCCTGGAATCAATTTGCTTTTGCACTTGGGAACGGTTCTTTTACAAATCTTAGATAGATAGCCAAACTGTCCATATTTTTATTGACATACATACTTCAGCTGAATATAGTCCCCCCACCCAGGACAAACTGACTATGATAGAGAGACTTATGACAAAGATTTTTGCTATCTTGTTGCTCTTAATGAGCTTTTCGGCAAGTGCCACGCCCTTCAAAATTGGCGTGTACAGTGAGTACCCTTTTTCCAACGGAGTCGAGGCTCGTTTTGGAATTCTACCCACCCCAGTGGAGATAAAGATAAAGGTCGGAGCCCTGGCCCCCGGCTACATTATGGGTGGTTCTGAGGCACTTCTTGAAGCCAATAGGATCAATGTCGAGCAAGCTATTATTTTTGACAATGCCTACGAGGAGGGGTTTCATTTCGAAATTTCCCTAGGTTCCAAAATCCCAAAAATATCCCGTCAGCTATACTTCGATTTCGGCTATGCGATGATTCGAGGGGATGGGCACCTTCCGCCAGCAGACACCCTATCATTAATTTCCCACGGACGACCTGTTCGAAATCTGGGTCCAAGCAAGGAAAACTACGAGCTGGGCTTAAAGGGAGATATTCATTTCTTTCAGGGCAGTCTAGGTTATCTGATCCCAATCAATAAGGTTATCGACATCAAGGCGGAGCTAAGCTTAAAACATGGCTTTCACAGTTCAATCGAGGCCGAATATGGCCCGCGTCTGTACAAAGATGCGTTGTCAAAGCGTTTCGATGAAGCTCAGAAGGATGCACTAAATTCTGTTCCTGTGCTGCCTTCTGTAACAGTTGGTGTGAACTACGGCATCGACCTCTAGAATCGACCTCTTTGGAGGAGCGGCTCAAACCTTTGAAATGGTTACCCCGCTCCCCCCCCAATATCCCTACCCATAAATAAGAATCAAAAGCTCAATGGTTGAGGGGCTAAGTACCGAACTTAAAGTACAAGACCGCCGAGGCATTATGCTGATGACAGGCTCACCCGTAAGTGCCCAACTGCACGCTAGAATAGTAGAGAAGGCCCCCAGGGCCATGTCATTCAACTAGAGACGACGGCGCGGAGGAGATAGTTGAATGCTTTCTTCAATTAAATTCAGACTGACCATAATCGTAGCCAGTCTCGCATTATTACTTCTTGGAATGAACCCATTCATTGCTCGGGAAGTGGAACGAGCCACGATCGAATCATTCGAAAACCAGTCCGCAAGTGAGCAGGCCGGTTTGTTTTCGAGGATACTCGATAATCATTTAGAAGGCCTGAATTCTTGGCTAAGGCCGTGGCTCATTCCCGCTAACCTCAAAGCTTTCACCTCTCAATCCGTCGATAAGGAGCTTTGGGAACGGACTGTTCTGGGAGTTGGCAATCAGATCAGCGTGGCATTCGGTGTCAATCAAATTATATCGTTCGACTTTGAAGGCCATCGACTGTTTGACTACCGAGTATCCCTTGACAGCGTCGTGTTCAGTGAGAGCGATAACAAAGTCCAGGCTATTATCGACCGTGCTATGAATAGTGAAGCTATCGAGACTGGTTTTGTCACATCCCCTTCCGGTGAACCCTTATTCGTTGTCGCAATTCCTGCTGAGGACGATAGCGGTGATATCGCTACTATCCACGGATTTGTTGGCAGCCTGCTCCCGGTTCTTGTTGAGTTTCAGCAAAGCACTGGCTACTATTCGCAGCTCTCTGTTGGCAACTTCCTTCTCACCCCCCCTTCGGATCAAGATTATCAGCTTCGCGATGACGGCTACTACCATGGCGAGCATCGCGGAATCTATAATCTGAGGGAAGTTCCCCTCCCCCATGAAGTTTTTAACGACAAGGCTCACCTCGTCGTTTACGCAGACATGACTCGGATTGTAAAAGACCTCGCGCAAACTCAAGATCGTATCAATTCGTTGTCGTGGCTTATAGCACTTATTTTCTTGCCTATCTTCATCATAGCCGTAGCACTTTTACTGAAGCCACTGACTAAAATGGTTCAAGTCAGCCAGGAAATCGCTCAGGGTCACTACGATAAACGGATTGATGTGCAGAGCAAGGATGAAATTGGCGAGCTAGCAGCTTCATTTGATGTGATGATTCAAGCAATCCAAAAAAGCGATGCCAATACAAGAAGCCTCCTGGAAACGATATCTGAAGGTCTATTTTTTTTCGACAAAGAAGGGAAAATCGCTAAGGAACGATCACAGGCCTTAGAGAAGATCCTGCCAGGTTCAGAGGATTTCCATTCAATCGCTGATTTCTTAAACTATTACTGCGATACCAAAGCCGATACTGTGGAATTCGTCCTTGAATGCCTGAAGGAGGATTCTGGCCTGGTAGCATCATTTCAGGGTACCATGGCCCTGCTGCCTAGCTCTTTCGACTTTGTAGTTGATGATAGGACCCGAAAGATTGCCGTCGCATACAAAGAACACTTCCAGGCTGATGGTCAACTAGATGGAGTCATCGCTGTGATTTCAGACCAAACAGAGTCACTGGAAGCACAGCAGAAGCAAGAAGCACAGACCGAGCGTATCAAGCGTATCTCCATGGCTGCATCAAACCTTGAAAGTTTCAAAGATTTTTTTCAAGAAACAAACAAGCATTTTTTCTGTATCGATCAATGGATACTCGATGGCCGAAGCGAACGATTTCAGCCTCTCGTGCAAACCCTTCATACTCTTAAAGGCAATACTGCAACGTTCGAATTCAGTTCTATCTCCCATCGGATACACGAACTAGAAAGCCAGATTCAAGGTGGTCAACCAACACTTGTGTCGCCAGATGCTAAAAACCTATGGAATGTTATTAAAAACCAATGGGAGGTGGAGACCAACGATATCAATGAGATTCTTGGTTTACAGAAAAATTCCTCCTATGTTCGGGTGGATCAGCGAAAAATCGATGATTTGATTCGCCTTGCCCAGCGAGATGCTAGCAACCAATGGCTGTCAGCGATCGCCAACTTGAAGCTATACCCACCATCGGAAGTGTTCGCGAAGTACCACTGTATGATCCTTGAGCTAGCTCAGCAGGAGAATAAATCCATTCGCTTGAGTTTTGAAGATGATAGCTCTGAGCTATCCTTTCATGAGGCTCAGAGATTTGACAGCGCAATCACACACATCCTTCGCAATTGCGTTGACCATGGCATCGAAACTTGTGAAGAACGACTTGCTGTCGGAAAGCAACGAGACGGGACGATTCAATTCGCCTGCCATCGACGCAAGGGGAAGCTCCACCTGGTAATCGAAGATAACGGGCGAGGAATTGTTGTGGATCGGCTGGTGGAAAAAGCAATATCTTCAGGCCATTGGACTCCTGAAGAGGCGAAACAATCGAGCTTAGAAGATAAGATAAACCTCATATTCGTTGCATTTCTATCCACAACCGAACAGATCACTGAAGTATCCGGCCGGGGCATCGGCATGGATGTTGTGAAGTCGCAAATCGAAGATCTCGGTGGGACAATCAAAGTGACTTCGGTTCCCGGTTCCGGGTGTCGGTTTGAAATTATTGTTCCAGGGTTAGAACGACAGCTCCTAGATAAGGTTGCCTGATTGAGGGGTAACGGCAGTTTCAAAAAAATATTGACAAACCTAGCTGAGATAGCCGGCATGCTTCAACCAGTGGAAGCTCTCTTCTAGAATACGAGACACAGGTGTGATTTCATAGTCCAAATGATTGATTGCTTTGGTACAGTCAACCTTAACATCGTGGGATAGCAAAGCAGCCTTTTCAGGGGTCATGGCCGGTTCACGCCCCGTGAACCAAGATACCAACTCAGCATACTGCCCTGACATTGCTAGGAGCCAAGCCGGTAGCTGTTTGGGGGCCGGGACTTGAAGCAGCTCTGCTACCTCGCGGCCCACATCAAGATAGGACGCCTGGCTGCCGCCGAGCAGGTAACATTCTCCTTGAGTACCTTTGTAGAGAGCTTGCAGATGAGCCTTTGCAACATCTTTTACATGACAAAACGTTCCGAGCCCTGGAGGCACACCAGGCAATTGCCCGCGATGAATCATAGTAAAAAGCTGAGACCAGTTTTGCTCATCGTAGGGACCCATCACATGACACGGATTTAGGATCACCGCATCCAAGCCTTCTTGCACACAGGCCAAGACTTCCTGCTCTCCATAGAATTTGGATTTCATATAATTAATCGGAGCTGTAGGTCCTTTTTTTTCCGATCGCTCATTGATAGTTCCATCGGGTAGGCCCCAAACTGCCACACTAGAAGTATGAACAAACCGCCCTACTTCGTGTTTCAAACTTTGTCTTGCCAAGGTTCGAGTGCCGTGAATATTGATCTGGTTCTGCAGATCATTTTTCATCCTCCACAAACTCACGTCACCCGCAACATGAAAAACCGCATCAAAACCCTGGCTCAGAATCCTAGCCATTTGATCCTGGTCGACAATATCACCCTCAACCAACTGAACATCGAGGTTATCGAGGCGCGAAAGATCCGAGGTCTTTCGGTAGAGAACCGTCACATCCCAACGATCCGCAATCAGCTCCTTGACCACGTGAAGTCCGATGAATCCGGTACCACCAGTTACAAATGCTCTCATCCTCGCTCCCCTATGACGCTACTGCTTCATTCCTTCCCAGCCATCTAGAAAGTCGCGAATTTCATCGCGAACTCGCCTATAGACAAAAAGAATCTCTTCTTCATCGGTTAGATCTTGAGCCAATCTTGGTGGATCGTCAAAGGGATGGTGAATCTTCTTGGCTTTCACCGGTAAACTCGGACAGTGCTCATCTGCGTGCCCGCAAACTGTTGTCACATAATCCATACTCTGCCAAGGCACATCATCAATCACTTGAGATTTTTGTTGGGAGATATCCACACCAGCTTCCTTCATAACCCTAACGGCGTATGGATTCAAACCATGGGCTTTCAAACCAGCCGAGTAAACGTCGTGCTGCCCCTGCCAAAGAAACTTTGCCCAACCCTCAGCCATTTGGCTACGGCATGAGTTACCCGTACATAGAAAGAGAATCGATGCCATCCTGTTGTCCTCGTGAAAATCATAGAAATTTCATGGTATTTAAGGCCTGTAGGGATCGCTAAGCAAGGTAATATTCCGACAGGTGCTCCTCCCCTTGAATTGTAGCCTTGTATTTTCAGGGACTTACACTAAAAAAAGGTCTAGGAATGACGGTGGGATTCTGTTAGTATCCGCGTCCCATCTGACTCGGTTAAGGAGACAAGATTGATACAATTGGTCAGAGACGCCCTTTCCCAGGCCGAGCAAGCCGCTCAGTTTTCGCCGGATGCTGAAACCAAAGTTGGTGCTGTGCTTCTCGATGAGAGCTATCAAACCATACTCAGTAATTGGAATGGCTTCATCGATGGTCACTGTGGCACAGGGTTACCGAATACAAGGCCTCACAAATATACTTATATGCTTCATGCCGAGCGAAAGCTGTTGTTTGACTGCGCACGCCTCGGCCATGCTACAGCAGGCCGGATTATGGTTTGTACCCTAAGCCCCTGCCCCGAATGCTTACGAGCCATATGGCAATCGGGAGTTCGAGAAGTATTTTTTAAAGAACGGTATCGGCGTATTGAAGACTCACTGTCAATGAGCGATCTTCATGTGGCTGAAAAAGTGCTGGAAGATGACCTCTATCATTGGACCTTAAATATTAGGTGACGACATGGCCAAGGTACATTTAAAACCGGGTAAAGAAAAATCACTGATCAATCATCACCCCTGGGTATTCAGTGGCGCTCTGCAAACCGCCCCCAAGAGCCTTGCGAGTGGTGATGATGTGAGCGTCCATAGTGCCAAAGGCCAGTTTCTAGGGCGGGGATACTATAATCCCCACTCTCAGATCAGAGTTCGCATCTATTCATGGCAAGATGGAGTTTCACTGAATGCAGATTTCCTAAGAGAGCAGATCAAGTCAAGCATCGAGAGGCGCAAGCACATTGATCGCCAAGAGACCAACTGCATTCGCTTGGTGGCCCATGATGCTGACTATTTACCCGGACTAGTCATAGATCAGTTTGACCAATGGGTTTCGTTTCAAATCCTCACAGCTGGGATGGAAAAGCATCGAGATACCATTATCGCGTTAATTCTGGAACTACTAAACCCACAAGGCATCGTCGAACGTTCCGATGAGGCGGTTCGAAAGAAAGAAGGCTTGGAACTTCGCAAGGAGGTAATCCTCGGCGAGCTGCCCAAGGAGGGGGTTACTGTCTTAGAGAATGGCATGAAACTCCTTGTGGATCTTTGGGAGGGACATAAGACCGGCTTCTACATCGATCAACGAGACAATCGCGCAATTATCAAACACTATAGCGAAGGGTCTCGGGTGCTAAACTGCTTTAGCTATACAGGGGGCTTCTCCGTGGCAGCAGCTCTGGGTGGTGCTCACGAGGTAACAAGCATCGACGAAAGCGAGCCAGCTTTGGAATTGGCCCAAGAAAGCTTCGAAAAAAATGGTTTGTCGATACCTCACCATACCATCCACAAGGATGTCTTTAAATATCTTCGCGAATTAAGAGATGCTGGTGAGCAATTCGACTTCATAATACTCGATCCACCTAAATTTGCAGCAAGCCACCGTAATATTCAGGGTGCTTGTCGCGGCTACAAGGACTTGAACCTTTTAGCTTTCCAATTGCTCCGCCCAGGGGGCCTTCTAGCAAGCTTTTCTTGCTCGGGATTGATCTCTCGTGACTTGTTCCAAAAAGTTGTTTTTGGAGCCACCATTGATGCGGGCTGCGATGCCCAGATTGTTAAGCATTTGAGTCAATCTGAAGATCACCCTACTCGCCTATCATTTCCAGAATCACTATACCTAAAAGGGTTATTATTGAGAAAGGTGTAAGATGAGTCGGACTACGATTCACCCAGGCTATGTATTTGCAGGAATTGCGACCCTTGTTTCCGTATCGTTCTTAGATAACATCCGAGGGCCCTTACTTCCCATTCTCTGCGAACGTCTTAACCTCTCCTATAGCTATGGTGGACTCTTTCTGACAATCGGCAACTTTGCAGCCGTGGTGTCGACCCTGATGATGGGCCGGGCACTAAAGCGACATTCAGAGAAAAAAGTCACTCTCTTTATCTGCGGTTTTTGTGCCCTCCCGGGCTTTATTGCCCCATGGGTCCACGATCTCGTACGACTTTTAGCACTCGGCTTAGTTATGGGAGCTGGTGTCGCACTGATGGGAAGCATCTGTAATATTCTTACAATCAAAGGCTCACCTAGCCACCTCCGTGGTCGTTTGCTATCCATTCAGCAAGTCATGTACGGCGTCGGTTCGTTCCTTGGACCTATGACTTTCGCCTGGTTCTACGAAGCACAATACCCTTGGTGGACAGCGATCAGTATCATGTCACTAGCAAACCTAATTCTAGCTGGCATCATAACTCGGGTGGTTCCCGATGAGCCAGCGGAAGATCATGACTTAAATCAACCAAAGGAACCCTTCCAATGGTATAGTTTGGTGCCGGTCACCCTTTTCGCCATCTATGTAGGTGGTGAGGTGCTAACATCCATGTGGATGTCGACTTATTTTATCCAAGTACAGAACTATTCCACTGTAGATGCCTCACAACTGACCAGCTACTTCTTTCTTGCTATCTCATCGAGCCGCTTCCTTAGTTTCTTGTTAGTTCGTCCACAGTGGGAGCGTATGGCAATGATAGGCAGCCTAGTTCTAGGCATTACCTTCATTCTTCTAGCTATCAATGGGTATCCTAAGCTCATGCCTCTTGCTGGCTTATTAGGACCATTTTTTCCTCTCTTTATGGCACAAGTTTCACATATCTATCCCAAGCTCTGGAAGTCTATGACTATCTGGATCTTCACTGCCATACAAACATCTTTAGCCCTCATTCACCTCAGTGTAGGCCAGTTGACAGACTGGGTGGGTATCGAACGAGCCTTTTATCTCGCCCCACTGATGATCACGATCGCCTTGTTCATGAGTTTGAGCTTTTTCCGGAACAATCCTATCAAATTTCAATCAACTTGAAGCAAGAGACGTTCCACACAACAATGATCATAGTCATTGTTGCACTTAGCTATAGTAAATAGACATTTCTCTGTAAGCTGTTTTTACTAGGCACCAACGTTCGCTTACATTTTGATGGGGATCAAATATGAAACGAGTTTTAGCGGGATCACTTCTTCTCGCGGGAGCCTTAGCTACCAATCTTTATGGCCGTGATGAAATAGTCTGGGACCAATCGTCACTGAAAGACGTCCGTTGTGCTGATAGCTTGCCAAACTTGAAGTTCCAATCTAGATCAAGCTTTAGCCTAGAAAACACAATACTGTTCCTTTGGGCTGCACATGTCATGGAGAACAACTCCTCGGATGAAGTTCAATCTCAATTTCAAGACTTAGGCTTCTCAGATATCGAGATGATCACTCCAGATAGTGTGGGGGGGTGCGGAATCTATGATTGCTGTTAGCGGCGATACGATGCTGATCGCCTTTCGAGGTAGTAAATGGATCAAAGACTACCTTATAGATGCAGAATTTTTTCAGAGATCATCAAACGTCAACGAAGTTCGCGGCAAAGTGCATAGCGGTATTCTTCGGCACTACAAAAACCTCCGCCCTGCTCTTGTCAACGGGATAGAATCCCGTCGTCATAAGGTTAAGAAGATATTCGTCACTGGCCATAGCCTTGGCGGTGGCCTGGCCCAGCTGACTTCACTCTACATTGCTAAGAACAAGCTGCCGATCAAGGGATTGTATACCAGTGCTGCTCCTCGTCTAGGGGACGCCGAGTACCTAAGAGACTTAGAAATTCATCTTCAAGAAAAGATCTATTCCGCTATCACCCAACTGGATCTGGTGCCTCACCTCCCACCATCCCAGTGGCTAGCACCAGAGTTTGCGGCGATTGTTCCTGGTGATAACGTCTTTACGCGATGGCTCAAAGGCTTCGTGGAGTTTCTTAACTATGATGTATCACCCGGACAAGTCACCTTTATTCCACAGTCTGGATCATGGAAAACCATGAAAAGCTTTGAAAAGTTAAGTAGTGAGCGCCAATACTGGGAGCGTTTGAAAGATAGTATCCAATCTGGCAATATCTGGCAGCTTTTTTCTGATCTTCAGGAGCGCTTCGGAACCCACACTCCAGAGGCTTATCTTTGCCAATTAGCGGAAGCGGAATCCACGAAACGCAGTAGTTTATTCTGAGTTCAGAATAGACGCTCTCCCGATAAGGATGCTCGGTGGATCAAGAATTTTTTAAGCCATAGGAAATGCTTTAGTTGGGATTCGTCCATTGATTGAGACTGTCCTGAGAGCAGTTTATAAATTTCTCTCACTTCTGAATATGAAAGCTCCACGAAACCTTCTACTGCGGTGCACGGAATGAGATTCAGAAATCGATTCGTTTCGGAGCCGTAGGTTTCAGCTATGACCTTGGCTTTTAATTCAAATTGCGCCCGACTCAGGTGATGATGCTCATCCGGAAAACAATTGTAAGCAACTCCAAAAACTGGACAGACCCCTCTAAAGAATCGTGTCACAGCATAACACACATCCTGATGGTGAGGGTGCATATACTCACCAACGGGACCATGAGTATAAACTCTAGTAGGCGTCGGTAGATCTTCTAACATCTCAGAGACCTCGTCATAACTGAGCCTTTTTTCATAGATATCGGGTAAAGTCCCGAACTTACCGTGGTGAATTCCAAAGCTTGCCATGGCTGACGTAAACTGCTTCTTCCTAACAGACCCTTGACCATCGGCATTACCATCCGTCACACACAGAACCCGAGTCTCGCGAGCCTCCTGCATCAAAATCGATGAAAAAAATAGTGTCTCGTCGTCTGGATGGGCTGCTACGATTAAGTTATACTCATGGTGAGACGGGCGAGACATAAGAGATTCCACCTATGAAGATATTATCTTGTGCGGACGACAGAACCTTTATCGACCTATCCCTGCAATGGCTTAGAAAAACCGTTGAAGATATGGATATTCGGAAGATATTTGTGCCTGCTGGCAACACACCCAAGACTCTCTATCAGCATATAGAGCAGGAGTCGTTTCCTTGGCTCCAAAATGTTACCTTCGTGCAGATCGACGAACTTCTCGACGTTCCCCCTAAGATTCGATTTCGCTCCTTTCTTGAAGACTATCTTCCTACTTATCGAAACCAGATTCATTGGATTGATCAGGGCCCACTAGATGGAGTCGGTGCTACTATCCTAGGCCTGGGTATCAATGGTCACATTGCCTTTCACGAACCCCATATGAGCCCTGGGTTTCGATTTGGCGAAGTAACGCTTTCATCTGAATCATGCCGCTATCTGCGACTGCCTGAAGGCACACGGGGGGTTAGCTATGGGGTGGGAAGCTTCATGGCCAGTGAACGTGTGCTTCTGCTCGTTGTTGGCGAAAGCAAACAAAAGGCCTTGGATGGCATGCTACGCAATGATCGTCGTTTTCCAGCTACTTGGTTGCGTGAGCATCCCGACCTAACCATTATCTATCGCTCAGACCAAGTTAAGGCAGAGCAACAATAGCCCGAACCCGAGGGTTCGGTATTTCTTTTATCTAAGAATCACGAAGGGTTCCTCTAAGTGGTGCAGGCCTGGACTTTGAGCCAAGCCGCGTGAGGGTTGCCCTCACCTGCAAACCTCCGGAAGGGGCACTGTTCGTCATTCGTGAACCTAATTTTGCGCGAATCCTAGGCCGGAGGCCAAAGTTCGTGCTGTAGGTCTTGTTCACCAAGCGAGTTCCAATCATCGTAACCTCCTAAATCACGAAAAAGATCACGACTCTTACACTTGTTTGAGTCTCTAGCAATACTATAAGACTCCAATCAACCATGTCTAGTGCTAGCTTTCAGAAATAAGTCAAGCTCCACTGAACTCTTCCCAGATCAGCGATCGGCCTGTTTGCCGTTGCAATCTGATTGGATTAAAATAGGGGTATCCTTGAACGCAGCGTGGAAACTTTTATGGTCTGGCGAAACTTAGTCATCCTACTTTTACTAAGCTCATGTGCTGATAAATTCTACGAAGTTCAGCTAGAAGGTTACAAAACACCTAGAGAAGGCTTTACCGAGCTTAAAAAGTTGGGTGTCGTGATGGACGAAGATTTCGCTCCTGAGTTCTCTAAAAAGCTCTTTGAGAGTCTCAAGCAATGTCGTAACTTCTCTGAAGTTGATGACATTAAAACAACAATCAATATGTCTAAGGCAAATAGTAAGGAACTTAAGGAGCTTTTTGAAAAAACGATCGAAAAAGATGCCAAAGCCAGAACATCAAATGGAATCCTTGCCTTAGATCTTTCCGTGAAGCGAGTGAAGAAGCGCCTCGAGAAAAGCACAGCCTTTCGTTTTTTGGATCGCAAAAATCAAGATTGGTTTGTAAATTACGGAATACCCGCAAAACCTGAGCTTGGCTACTCCAATCAATTTGAAATGGCTCCGAAGAGGAAGATAGGTCGAAAAAGTATCTATATTCGCTATGCTGACTATGAATACAAAATTCGATATGCCCTGTATAACCGCGTTACTGGAAAAGTTGCTGTGGAAGGCATTGCCGATACCGCTTCGACATTAAGTGTGTTCTCTGCAAAGCCCGCTGTAGCTCGAAAAGATGTACAAGATGTGATTATCGCCAGCCTTCGCAACAGAATTATTGATAAAGTCTGTGAACGACAGCAGTATAAAGAGTTTCTTTACTATTTCCCAAGCAACACTCCAGCAGGCCTACTCATCAATGAAGGAGTCGATCTTGCCAAGCAAAATCGATGGAAACTTGCTGCGACTAAGTGGGAAAACGCTCTAGCCAAAGAATCGAAAAATGCCGTGGCTCATCACAACCTTGGAGTCTACTACGAATACATTGGTGATCCGATCCAAGCCTACCCTCATTATCGCCGAGAAGGCCGAGGCAAATGGGCTTCCATTGTACTTCAACCCCGGCTGGAACGCTTCCTAGATGAGTATCAAACTCCAGACTTTAAGAAGTCATTTTTGCCTCAAATCGCCTTTATATCAGCGGGAAATTGGGTCTACATTTATGCCAACAACAACAAGCTTGGAATCAACAAAAAGTATCCCATTTTCCGGGTTGAAATGAATCGTAGCGAGACCGAGCAAGCGGTTGTAGGAACTCACCTTCGAGAGGTCGGATCGATCCGCGTCATTCGTGAGAAAAATGGTTTCTATGTGGGACGCGTCCGACTCTCTGTTGTGGATTACCCCATCTTACCTGGTGACTTCGTTATCAATTAGTGGATGCTCCATGACAAGAATCTATTTTATTGTCATTTTTTTATTCCTCTCAAACCTTGGTCATGGATACGAAGCACTACGATATCAGGGATTCTTTAATACGGGAGTAGCTTGGTCGTCTACCAAGTGGCCCTATGAAAAAGATAAATGGGACATCACTAACAAAGCGAGCTTTGCAGCACTAACCAATGCTGGATTAAGCTTAGGTACCCAGTTTGCGAAAGAGTTCGTCTTTGAAAGCCAAATATCTACAAATACGCTTGCGGGAGACGTTGGGCTGGTCAATGACTACGCATTCCTCAGATTCCAGCCAAGCGACCACTATCATGTCAGTGCAGGTCGTCTCCGCAATGAGACACTTTTCTATTCAGCAAGCGAAAAACGATCCATAGCTCACCCATGGACCATACCTCCTGCTGAAGTATATGGTATCAATCGCTACGACCACTATGAGGGCCTCAGGGCCTCTGGACTCTATAGCTACCAAAACTGGGATTTTAGCGCGAGCTTGTTTGCCGGACACTCAAAAACCAAGCAAGAGTCTGGAAGTACAAGAGATTATCTAGGAATCATGGGAGTCCTTATCGAGATCGATAACCCCGTGCTCCAAGGCCAGCTGTCCTATAGCTCCTATCGCACCAACGACCCCGATCTTTTTTGGTCTGAGCGCCGGACACAGGAACTTTCTATAAGCCTGAAGACAGACTATCATGGTATAACCGCCTTGACAGAGTTCATGAACCACACTGATATGAACTACATCCTCCTAATCCTCACACGCCATAACGAACGTGCTCCGGTATAGGCGGAGTTTCGTGCTTCAACATCCAGGTAACCCCAGACTCCACACCTAAGGTCAGTTCCTGACCCGTGACCTTTTCACCC
>NZ_FWZT01000031.1 GCF_900177345.1 Pseudobacteriovorax antillogorgiicola | reverse complement strand
CACTCAAATACCATCGCTACTTCAAAGCTTGGTATGAGAGCCCAGAAGATGCTAGTGAATGCTTGCAAAAGTTTTTTGGTTGGTACAACACTGAGCATCGACACATAAATCTTGGCTTGATGACGCCTGAAACTGTTCATCAAGGTAAAGATAAGTCTGTAGCTAAGAAGAGAGCTGCGGTTCTCAAGCAAGCTTTTGAAGCCTATCCAGAAAGGTTTCCAAAGTCCGGACCTAGACTGCCAGTACCCGCTGATTCTGTGGGTATAAATGTACCGGTGGTAAGGAAGTCTATACCCGTTTTGGGGTGATTGTTATACTAAACTTTCACCCTAATTGTCTCAAACACCCTGACATATTCCGACCAAAGCTTTTTTCACAGGATTTTTTCTGAAATTTTATAGGGCCAATGCCTCTTGTGCACCTATGATAATAAGAATCTATAGTAGTACTTGCCCCAGCAGAAATATTATCCTTAAAGACATCTGGGTAGTAGTCATTTCGCCAATAATCTGCTGCTACTTGAATCAATCGACGTTTGTAGGTTTTTCTTTCGGATTCTGTACACAGATCTAAGGTATATAAATTTTTCTCAAGCATTAAATTATGATATTCGCGAGCTACGTTTCTAACATCTTCTTTAACGCTCAGATAATCTTCTTTAAGTTCTTCAACATCTTCTATCCACTGATCAATAGTTATTTCTGCAAAGGCAGATTGGCTCGATGTTAGACTAAATGCCGCAATCGCGGTGATTAAAGATCTTACTTTCATCTTTGCCTCCAGAGCTAGCTTGTAATTAGTTTTCTACAGTAACCTAATATTTTAGGCCCTAAAGTAGACCTATAGAATATTGCAATATTGCAGGTTAAACTCAAAATCTCATAAAAAATAAGGGTCGCCTTGTGTATCTATTTCAGGAAGTTGGCAATTCAATCACAGATTCACCAATTGGATTTCAAAAACCACCCCCTCCCCCAGCCTGATCTACAAATTCACATGAGCCTATAAAAAAGGTAGTTACCCGCCATAAATCCTATAGGCCAAGAGAGTTTCAATGGAACCATCGGTCTGCCTATTCCCAATACTGATGTGTGTATCAAAGATGCCGACAATAAACGGCTAGCTTTCGGGGAGCCGGGAGAGCTTTGTGTCAAGGGACCTCAGGTCATGGAAGGTTATTGGCCAAGAGACGAGGAAACGGCTAAGGTCATGGACAGCGATGGTTGGTTCCATACTGGTGATATTGCGACTATGGCCGAAAGTGGCTTTGTCACGATCGTAGACCGAAAAAAAGATATGATCATCGTTTCTGGCTTCAACGTATATCCCAACGAGATAGAGGAGCTTGTCGTTGGTTTGGACGGTGTGGTGGAGGCCGCAGCCATAGGCATTCCTGATTAAAAATCTGGTGAGGCTGTGAAATTATTTGTAGTTAAAAAGGATGATTCGGTCTCGGAAGAGATGATCATGGACTACTGTCAAGAAAACCTGGTTAATTACAAGAGGCCCAAGGTCATAGAGTTTGCGGATGAGCTACCGAAAACCCCAGTTGGCAAGATCCTCAGGAGGATGCTGAAGGTGGGTTAGCTCACAAGAGGGTAAGCCCCTACTAGATCGCCTCGCATGAGGCTCTTCTCCACCATTGTCACCGCTAGGTCTCGCGAACGTCTCAGCCCCAGAGCCCTTACGGCCATATTGACATAAATTATAACTATTTATAATCACCCTCTGTAGACCTGTTTAGCTATTGGGTCAGGCATCAGGCCCCGAAAACCAGAAAAACTCTAGAATTTCTACGAATTTCTTGCAATCTCCGCCCACAAAACTAGTCTCTTATTTGTTCTAGCTTGGACTAGGTCTATCCACACAATAAGCCAAATAGGGAGTGCCAGAAATGCCTTCAGCGATCAGGATCTGTTTGATTTCCTTCATTGTGACGATGACAGGATGCGGAGGTGGCGGTGGTAACAAGAGCGCTCCCCCCACCGATCAATCAGACGGGACTACCGGTATCGGCGCTCCTAATCCGGCAGACCCAAGTGACTCTAGTGGCGACGGCCAACCAGTCATCAACTATCAAGCTAGCGACTCCGATCGGGTTAATTCTGCCTTCACTCCCTCAATTGAAGTTAGTGGCTTCGAAACAGTCTTATGGGAGAAACTTTCAGGTCCAGGGGACGTCTCTTTTAGTAACAGCTCTATTGTATCACCTTCCATAAGTGCAAGCGCTGACGGTAACTATGATGTGGCAATTACAGCATGGAATAAGGCGGGACAGTCTAAAACGCAAACCATAAGCTTCCAGTGGGATACCCAGGTCGCGCTCGAATTTCTGGGGGAAAATCTCGATCAAGGTTTTTGGAATAACCGAGCCACTAACAGTGCAATCACACTAGAGTATACGACACAAGAGGAAGTCGCTTTCACCTGGAGTCAAGAGCGAGGTGACGAAACTGTTGAGCTTAATCAACAGGACCAAACGATTATCATCAGTGGGCCCGTCGATGGAGAGTATGCTGTAGCCCTCACTTTCACAGATGAGTTAGGTAACGAAACCAAGCGGACTCTTGAATTTGTCAGAGATACCATCATCCCAAACTTAAATTCCTTACCCGACTTGAAGGTAAATCAACCTTCTATGGTCGAGGCTACTTGCATCTCGGACTGCGATGGAGCCAAGATTGACTGGACCAGTGCTTCGCCATTCGTGACCATCGAAAAAGACGAGGGCAATCCTTTTTTGGCGCAAATTAGTGCCAGTGAGAATGGTAAGTTTGACATTGAAGTCACCATTAGCGACGATGCTGGTAACCTGAGTTCTAAGACATTTGTCTACGAATATTCGAAGACGGATCTATTGTTCACGATATCAGCGAACAATATCATCACTAATAAATCTATGAGGCTTGAGACGTCTCTTCAGGATTCCTGGCAGCTCGACTGGAAAAAGTTGACTGGCGAAGGCCAGATCACGTTACAACGACAAGAATCTGACTTGATAGTTAGCACCGATAAAGATGACACTTACACCGTGGATCTTTTGGTTCGTGACGAGTTTGGTAACCTTGCAAAGAAAACTCTAGAGTTCACCTGGGATACTGTGGCGCCCACGATCGATGACCTTGCGGACCAGAGAACTAATAAACCTTTTACCATAAAACCAGTTATATCCGGAGCGGTCAGATACCAGTGGCAAGCTTCCAGCTCCCACGTGACCTTTGATTCTCAGGACCAAAGAGAGACGCGAGCTACGGTTCAGCGAGATGGAACCTACGAGCTAAGCATCACGGCTACCGATCTAGCAGGAAACTCTGCCACAGAAACGTTTCAGCTTGTATACGATACTATCGCACCGAAGATTTCAGTGACTAGCCCCGAGATTCGTTATGAAGATGGTAAAATATACACTCGCAAGCCATTTCAGGTCAGCTTTGCGGCAGATGATCCTAGTAGTCCACTGGTTTGGAAGAGTCCTGATAACGTCACTTTAAAGATGCAGAGCAGCTCTCAGGCGATGATCGAAGCAAGTGCGGAAGGGGATTATGAGGTTGTTGTTTCATCCACCGATGGTTTAAATTCTAGCCAGGAAATCATTCGTTTTGTATGGGATCAAACCAAACCACGCGTTGAGAATCTTGCGGATCGTATCGATACAAATGCTGAGCTTCTGCTACCAGAGATTACGGTGAATGAGCCACTGTCCCTTGTTAACTGGAAATCGATAGACGATAACGAAAATCTTAAGATATCATACCCGAATACCAAGAATAGGCTCCAGCCTATGCTAAGTGCCACGACAGATGGCTCTTATAGGGTAGAGATTCAGCTCACTGATAGAGCCGGAAACCTTGGCGAGCAGACTCTTGAGTTTGTCTGGGATACCGTTGCCCCTGGTCTAGCGGACTTCAAGGATCTTATCACCAACAAGCCAGTCCTAGTCGAAGGCGAGCTTGGGGAAGACAATGAGGATTATAGCTACAACTGGGTTTCAGTTCCAACATTGAAGTTTTCCGCGCCCCAATCCCGGCAGACTATGATTTCCGCGCCCAGTGACCAGGATTATATTGTGGCCTTGACCGTCACTGATAGGGCTAGCAACAAGACGACCAAATTCTTCACCTTGACGTGGGATACGAAGCCCCCGACCCTCAACGTTGTCGATGGGAATACTGGTCTCAAGGTATCTCCGGGGGATCGGCTTTCTTCTAAGAAGGAAATTAGTTTAAATATCCAAAAAAACTACAGCTCATTAGAATTCGAATCAATTCCCGCTGATCAGCCCGGCTTGAATTTAGAATTTGATGAAGCCAGCAGTATCTTAACGGTCTCTGCCGATGAGGATGGTGAATTCCCCATTAAACTCACAATAACAAATGAAAGAGATAACACAAACGAACTATTATTCTTCTACGTTAGTGATACCAAGGCTCCTGAGATACCAGCCATCAGCTATAAATTTAGCAGCGAAATTTTGGATTATATGGATCAAGACATTTACACAAACGCAAGCAATATCACCTTTATGGTCTCCAATGATGAAGATCTCAGCTATGAGTGGAGCGCGGAATTCAACGGAACTGAGCGCGGATCTCCAATATCTGGCGAAGAATCTAGTTGGGCGCTTCAAAACGGGGTTACTGAAGTCTATTTAAAGGTATCTGATAAAGCCGGTAATGTGTCTCAAAAGACGATGACAGTGAGGCGAAAGTCGGTCTGGTTACACAGACTTTTGACCTGGGAGTATAAGAGTGGAGATAAATGGCGTACGGCTATAAGTTCGACACAGACTAGCAATGTTCACATTAACGAAGATGCCAGATTTCGAATTTTGGCCTTTGAAGACGACTTAAGTGATATTGATGTTAAATTCATATACAACGGCGTAGGCGTCGCGTCCCTTATCACAGATCCGAGTTCTCCTCATCCTGTAGTTCTTGTTCCAATGAATGGTAGCTCTGCCAACAACTCCTTAGTTTTAATCGCTCAAGATCGGTATGGTAACAGGTTAACCCGTAGGATTCTGATCCATTTTGATGGAGAAAAACCCATTGTCCCAAGTCCGGGCACGCTATCTCTTAAGCTGGTGGAAAAGGGTGATTTGTTTGAGTTTCAGGTATCAGGCAAAAGAGTCGAGGAGAGTAATGTTAGGTACACGCTTTATGTCTCTGACAAGCCACCCTCTTCCATGACCAGTCTCGATCAGATTCTAGAAAACGGCAGACAGGTGGCTGGAGTAGGTGGGAGCTGGCGGGATTTCAATCTAAGTCACCAAGTTTCAGATCCCTATCAACCACGAACCTACAATGTTGTGGTGACCGATAAGGCAGGTAACAGGGGAGTCTATCAACCAGTTCAGTCGACCTTCTTAAATATCAACTATCCCGTCGGGTCGTACACGGAAAGAGCGCAAATCGAACTCGCCGGACGCTGCTTCCAACCTGAAGAAAGGGTAAGTATCTTTATTGGAGGAGAGCTGCAGGATAGCACGAGCTGTGACGAGTACAATTGGAGTAAGCTACTGGAGATACCTTCGGCTGCAGGGCGAGAAATCGAGGTTAAAATCACACATCAAGGAATCGAGTACAAACGCACCTTTGTAAGGTCAAATCAGTTTAGATTTGTGAGAAAGAGCCTTGGAGAGTTCGAAGTTGAGACCTTGCTTAAGTATGATAACTTTGGCGATTCGATGGTATTGAGCCAAGATGAAAAAACACTATTCATAAGCGCTAGCGGCCACGGCAACCCTATCGATCGAAAAGACACTTATCTGGGTGGTTCGGGTTCGATTTTTATCTACCGAAAGTCATTTGATGGCTCTTGGAGTTTTGATCAGCTGCTTAAGGCACCCAAGCCAACGGAGAATGCAGGTTTTGGAGCCAGTCTGGCGACTGATGGCGATATCCTTGCGGTATCTGCAAGCAATGAAGACCGAGTCGATGCCTCAGGTAAAGAGATGCTCAGCGCTGGTTCCGTCTACATCTATAGGTTGACCCAAGGAAGCTGGCGGCTTGAACAGAGTCTATTCGAGCCACCTCAAGAAGAAGGTTCGCTTTTTAATCGTTTCGGTAAGAAACTAGCGATTCGAGGTGATACGCTGGTCGTTGCAAGCGATAGAGGCTTTACAGGGGATAATGCGAGCGGTGAAGGTCAGCTTTACG
Source organism: Pseudobacteriovorax antillogorgiicola (assembly GCF_900177345.1). Classification (NCBI taxonomy): domain Bacteria; kingdom Pseudomonadati; phylum Bdellovibrionota; class Oligoflexia; order Oligoflexales; family Pseudobacteriovoracaceae; genus Pseudobacteriovorax; species Pseudobacteriovorax antillogorgiicola. The sequence continues at coordinate 77,041 of NZ_FWZT01000031.1, read as the reverse complement.
TCTACCAAAGAGATGGTGGGCCATTCACTTTAAGCCAAGTTATAAGCCCGTTAGAGTTCTTGCGACATCCCAGCCCCTCATATGTGCTTAGAGCCGCAGAAGACCGTAGTATTTCTGTAACTTATGGGGGGCCTTTGGATGAGTCTGAGTTTGCCGATATTTCAAGCTTTGTTTCCGGAGAAATCAAGATCGGTGACGGCTTTATGGCCTTTACAGGTTCATTTGGCATGACAGTTCTAGAGTATTCGTCGTCAAATAATAGCTGGCGCCCTTATGGAGTCATAAGGCAAGATTCTGAATCAATCGACTCCTATGTGGCAAGAGATATAGGATTGCGTCACGATGAACTGGTAGTGGCTTATCCTCGCTTCGATCAGGAAAGAGGTTTAGCGCTCAAGTTAGGCCTAGCAAGTGAAGGCCCCAAGATTATCTACCAAGCCGTCGGTTCCACCATCTACGATCGCTTGGGTTCATGCCTTGACTGGCGGGATAACCGTCTAGCCTTTTGTACCTCAAGGAAGAAGATAAGCCTATTTGAGGAAACGGACCAAGGCTTAACTCTTAAGCGGGTTGAGACTGTTTCAGATACCCGAAGCACGCTTGTATCAGTTGCCGTAGGTGAAGAGTCGATGATCGCCGGTGGCTTGCAGTTATCTAGTATTGAAGAATATGTCGCGGGAGAGGCCTTTGCCTTCTCGACCAATAATCCAGACGAAGCAGTCCAAAGGCTGCCAGGATTTTCAAATCTGACACCACCAGCGTTAGCCGAAATGGGTAAACGGCTAAAGATCTCTCCTGACGGGCTTACAATGGTAGCTCTCTCTAAGAATCGACCGGTGATTTATACGAGGGGAAGTCTGACTAGCAGTTGGCAGCAACAGCAGGTGATAGATGGGTTTGAGTCTAATAGCCTGTGTCGAGAGTTTACGCTCAACTTTGAATCTACTTTTCTAATCATTGGAACCCCCTCCCGTTGTGATATAGGTTCTGTGCGTCTGTATCGAAAGTCCATGGGAGAGTGGGTCCATCACCAAACACTTAAAGTCTCAGAGTTCTTACCAGAGGCGACGGAAGAGTCTGCAAAAGGACGCAACTTTGGTAGTGCTATTCAGTTGAGTCCTGATCATCGATATCTCTTTGTTGGTGCAAAATCTGACCCATACGATGTCGACGAGTTTGCCGAACTGAGTGGTTCCGGGGCCGTTTTTGTGTTTGAAACCAACCTGTTTGGAGAATTTATCTATAAGCAAAAGATAACAGCACCAGAGTCCTTGCGGAAGGAAGCGATGAATTTTGGTGCTGCCATCGTTGCAAATAGCGAGTCCCTTTTTGTTGGAAGTCCTCGTTATGAAGAGAAAGTCCCCGAATTCTTGTTTGAGCAAGACATCGGCATGGTGAGTCGGTTTACTAAAACAGAGAACGGCTGGGTTTTCGTTGATAGTGTTAAGGGTTTTGTCCAGAATCAGGATCTTTCAGGGAGAGATCCTGATATTGTGACTGAATTAGGAACTGCCCTAGCACTTAAAAATAATCTCCTTTACGTCGGAGCTCCCAGTTCTCGATGGGAAAACAAAAGGAAGGGCGGGGTTCTTGTCTACGAGATTCAAGACACGACGCTGGAACTGAAAAATATCTATAGACCAGATTTCAACGCGAAGGATCAAAATATTGGCGCTTCATACGGGTCTTCTCTGGCTATTTTGGATGAGTTTATGTTCGTAGGTGCAATAAGAGACGGTTACTCTGTGAAAGAAGGGCGAGAGGTCCCTCGGAACGGGGCAGTCTACAGTTATAGGATGGAAGGAGATCAACTAAATTACTTCCAAAAAATCACCCTTCCAGCCGGCTATACCAATGGTAAGAGTGATAGCTTTGGATTTAGTTTGGACGCCGCTAAAGACACTCTGATTATTGGAGCGCCTTGGCAGCACTCTCTTCTTAATGGTGATTTCGGCTCTTATAGAACAGGGGCCGTTTATACCCTTAGACTCAAGCCGTAAGAGATCGAGGGGCTCTTAAGGCCCCTTCCACGATAGTATGATTGAACTGAGCTTTGCCACGCTGCCTAAAAGATTTCATGCCTCATAGACTTTCCTGCTGAGGTCTTGCGATCCTTCTTTAAGGAAGACAAGATGGTTGCCAAATTTTTTGTCGATGAGGGTCTGCTCAAATTTGGCTATTAGTTCCAATAGTGAATACTTCACCTGCCGACCGACTAACACCATCGCTTAGCCGGATCTCTCTTGAGATGGTTATCTAGTTTCCCGCGACACGGTAGTTGCTATTGCCGTCCGGTAAACACACTAAGGCTCTAGCTAGAACCCAATTAGGCTTCATAGTTGCCCCGGTGCAAAGCCAGGGCTTCTTTACCAATTAGCTATCTTTCGGCCATAAATAATCAAATCTCATTTCTTTGCAAGAGAGGGCTTTGAAGCCGATCCTAGATTGGGTGGAACGAAATAGTTGTTTCAACAGTACTCTTAAAACATAACTTAATTGATTGGATCGAGTAGCTACGCACTAGTATCCACCCTTGGGACAAACACTGAAAGCATCTGGCTTAAAAGTGAGCAAAAAATCTTCAACAAGCTGCTATTCAAAAGTACCGATCAAGGTTAGCCACAGCCTTCGGAATAGATTTTTTCAAAGTGAAGAAGCCTTTCTTGGCTTTCGGAAAAAAGAAATCGTCCCAGGCTCGCCTCAGCTCCCTCGTGCGATGTCCATCGAACAGTGGCTGGAGCTGGTCTAGAAGGTCTCGACCTTCACCCACAAAGGGCTTCATCCAACTTATCTGTTGGGCCTCATTTACAGTAAGGTAGGATTGCAGGTCATTCCCGTTTTGAATGATGCTACAGTTCCAGCCGAGATTCTGAAAACGCCGCAGCGTTGCATAAAAGGCCGCCTCACGATAGTCTTTCACATGCTGCTGGCGTTTCGGGCTTTCCCAATGGGGATGGATCATGGCTACTGACTGTGGCTTGAAGTCTTTAAAATAGACATCAATGCTCCAATCATCGGGCCAAACGATCAAATGATCTCCAGACTCAGGCTGAGTGGGTAGAGGCAAAATTTCATAGCAAACGTTGTTTTCTGCACTATCATCAGGAACCCAACTGGTTCCAGATAAATCTTCCGGCGAAAACCGACCCTCTGTGTAGGTTTCAATATTCGATTGCCTAGCTTGGTAGGTCTTACCTTTGGTGTGAAGTCCAACGACCCAGCGCCAGCTCAGGGTGTTAGCCGCAGGATCGCCGTCGAGCAGATTTTCATAGAAGAATTGCGCGCCACGATACCAAGGCAGCTTTAATGTAAAACACCAGATACTGGCAAACCACATCCTGGCGTGGTTATGGAGATAACCAGTATTTACAAGTTCCTCTACCCAGGTGTCGAAGGCAATGATACCTGTTGTTCCCTGAAGGGCATTTTCAAGGTTTTTAAGCTCCTCGCCAGTGGGGTGATACTTTTGCTCCAAACCTGCGGTCGATGCTCCAACCATCCTTTCCAGTAAGTATGCCAACAAACTTCTTGGGAAACTTTTCGGATTCTTGGTAGCTGTGCTCGTGGAGAACTGCGCGCACCACTTCCGGCTCTGAGATAATTCGATGCCTAAGGAATGGCGAGATGTGGGAGACATAGATATTTTGATCGACACCCAGATCATAATTGCGCTTATCTCGATAGGTTTGGCCAGCCTTTGGCACAAATGCCTCGACGGCGTCCAAGGCAGTTTGCCGGGACATTAACTTATCAAGCCATTGTGCCATTGGTGAATCCCCATCAGTCAACGCCATCCTTGCCTCCAAATGACTTGTCGGTATTCAAGCTTCAGTTTCGACGACTCAATTGGGAAGCCTATGGAAAAATAAGAGAGTTTGTCTAGCACACGGTGAGTGGCGCCACGATCAGCATAACTGCGTCAAAGAAAAGATAAAGGTTTGGCACTTAACTTGCTCTAAGGAAAGCGAATCGAAGTCTGTGCAGGAATTATTGGGATTTTCCATGAAGCTTTTGATGAAATTTAGGAAAACTTCCCAAAAAATAGGATTCTCCTATGTAGTTTCGGACACAGGCGTTAAGAATGTTTCGCGGTCTGTCTCGCATCAATCACTAAGGAATAAAGCCATGTCTACCGTTCCAAGCAGTCATTCAGATCTTCAACCCTGTCCGTTTGCTGAGAGTCTTCGCAGCCCCTTCCAGGTTGACCGGGATATCCTGAAGGCTGTTGTTTCAGCTCAGAGTAACTTGATGCGCCGAACCATTGCCGAGCGCTTCTTTTTAAAACAAGAGTCCATTGCATTTATTGCAGAGGGTTTGAAGCTCAGCCCGCAGCAGGTGACGGATCACCTACGTCGGTTTCAATTGTTATTGTCAAAGGCCTTGCTACGTTTTCTCCAAGACAATAGAGCTTGAGAACTAGCTTTTCGAACTGCCTCTAAAACTGAAGGCCCATAGCAATTTCAGTTAGGCCATCGTCTTCTTTCTGGTAGTTAAGAAGCTTGAAGCCCATGGCCTTATAGAATCCAATGGCCGCAAGGTTTCTCTCAAGTACCCAGCACATGACGGCCTTGAAGCCAAGTGCCTTTAATTGGGCTGCTGCTGCATTCCATAGAACTCTACCAAAGCCATTGCCCTGGTAATTTTGAGGTAGATAAAGTGCGAGCAGCTCCCCATCCCAGCCGGGCTTTTCGAAGCGACTGGGGCCAATCGATGCAAAACCCATCAGGTGCTCCCCCGAAAATAGCCCAAGGTATCGCGATCGATCGCTGGCAGCTGCTAACAGTTTGAACCAAAATGACTCTTTGTCAGAGTAGCTCTGCTGCTCAAATACTTCTATTGGCATGATGCTCCAATAAGCGTCTCGCCAGCTATCAATGTGGACGTGAGCAGTCTGCCTAGCATGGACTTGGCTAAGAGGCCTTACAGTAATTGATTTGGGATCTTCAATTTCTGGATACTTGGTTAAGGCATAGATGACCTCACCGCGCCAACGGCCGCGGTGATCTTTGCTCGTCCCGTGAAGGCGACCTTCCTCCTTCATCCCGCATTTTTCAGCGACCCGTGCGCTGCCATGGTTTTCTGGATCGCAACGCCACTCCAGCCGTCGCCAAGGCCATTCGCGAAACCCCCACTCGATCATGGCTTGCAAAACCTCGGTTCCTAAGCCTTGACCCGCCTGATCGGCACTTATCCACATACCGATTTCTCCATGAAAGCTCCTTAGCGACCTGTTTCGTAGATGAAACCCAGTACCACCGAGAAATACAGAGCCGTCAGGGCTAAAAATACCTAGAGCAAAGTCTTCACAACGAAGGTAGCTTGCATAGTTCTGCCGGATTCTTTTTCGTTGGTTCCACGGGTCATTGCTTGGTTGGGCCCAAGGCATAAACTCTTTAAGGTGGTCGTATGATGCTGTGATCGCCTGTGCTACCAGTTCGGCATCGCCGTCTTTCAGTGGTCGCAGGGTAAAGCGGGTGTGAGTCAGTAATTCTGGAGCAACAATCTGCATGATATGCCCTTTTAGCATTTGTAAAACACCAAGAAAAGTGTACGGTGAAAAGAACTAAGTTTTAAGAAAATATTGCCTCTGACCCGTTAAAAACTGTTCTTGAGGGAAAAAATGGATCGAAGACGATTTTTACACCAGTCTCTAAATTTTAGCATGGGGCTTGGAGCTGTTGGGATTGGATTGCCGTATTACGATGTCTTTGCAGGAAAAGACAAGCTGCTTAGCAAGGCGATCCCTAAGTCTGGGGAAAGGCTACCTGTCATTGGGATGGGAACTTGGATAACCTTCAACGTCGGCGCGATTCAGAGCTTACGAGATCAAAGGACTCAAGTTCTAAAAAAGTTCCTTACTGCCGGCGGAACTGTGATCGATTCATCACCCATGTATGGTTCGGCTGAGGAGGTTCTGGGTTATGCCATTAATAAATTGGGAGTTCAGAACAAAATCTTTGCTGCAACCAAAGTTTGGACAAGTAGCGGCTCCGAAGGACGACAGCAGGTAGAAGACTCTTTTAAGCTTTGGGGGTTGAATAAGATGGAGCTTCAGCAGGTTCATAACCTTGTGAACTGGCGAGAGCATCTGGATTATCTGCTAGATCTTAAGAAAAAGAAGCAGATTCGCTATGTGGGAATCACAACATCTCACGGTCGCCGTCATCGTGATTTTGAATCTGTTATGAAATCCCACGATATCGACTTTGTGCAGTTGACATACAATATCGATAACCGTGTGGTCGAATCGCGACTCTTACCCCTTGCGAAAGAAAAAAAGATAGCTGTGATCGTCAACCGACCTTTTGGTGGTGGGACCGTGATCGATAGGGTCAAGGCTAAACCTCTCCCTCCGTGGAGTCGTGATATGGGTTGCAAAAACTGGGCGGATATCCTGCTCAAGTACATCGTTTCCCATCCGGCGGTTACGGTAGCTATACCTGCCACGTCTAAGGTGGAGCACATGACCGAGAACATGCAAGCTCTACAAGGCCGATTCCTAACGACAAAAGAACGAAAGCAAGTTGAGGCCTACGTAGCGGCGATGTGATTCGGAATTCGATAGATTCTTTGCTGCGGTATGCTGCCAGATGTATTTCCACACCCGAGGCGATATTTTGAATTGGGCGACGATCGCTGACTACCAACTTAAAGACTTCATGATGGTTTCAGTGGAAGTCTACGAAGCTTTGCATCAGGCCTATCTTAATGAGAACTGGCCTTTTCAGCTGATCTTTCTGATAGTCTTAGCTATACAGATGGCAATGATACCCCGTTATCGCATCCCGACCTTGATCGTCTTGAGTTTGGTCTGGATATTCTTAGCTTGGGTATACATGGCTCAGACTCTGGGGCAAGTTATTTGGCTTGGTGAGACTCTTGCCTGGCTCTGTACGGCTCAGGCTCTGTTGATTCTCGGTTCAAGTATCTTAACGAAGGTTGATGAAAGTGATGGAACCAGACCATCAATGCATCTAAAGGCACTTGTATTTTTGATAGTATCGGTTCCCTGGGAAGCTCTGATCAGTGGCCAATGGTCCTTGTCCCAAAGCTATGGTCTAGGTGTTTTGAGTAGCGTTTCCGCAAGCATTGCCATCACATGGCTAACGTTGAAAAGTGGCAAGACTCGGCTGATCTTACTCATAATCCCCTTCGCACTCCTTCTTTTTCAATGTTTTCTCCTCTATGGGTTGTACTTCAATTCTGTCTCTTGACATCAAAGGTGCCCTACCAGCCAGATATGATTGCTGGAATTTACCACATTTGATCTTACAGAAACGTAAAGACTTGTAAAATCATTGATACGATGCAGTTTACCGAATCTTTATTGAAACCACGCTTCGAAGAAAGGTAGCCCCTGATTTGACCCTGACTAATTCCATTTGGCTACTACTATGCTCGATGCTTGTTTTTGGCATGCAGATAGGTTTTCTTGCTATCGAATCAGGCCTTACACGACCCAAGAATAGCATCTCGGTTGCAGCCAAAAACATCATCGATGGAATGTTGTCCTTCCTACTTTTTTGGATTCTTGGCTGGGGAATTATGGAAGGCTCTGATTATGGTGGATTGATCGGGTTCTCAGAGTTTTGGGGGCCAGCAAATTTAGATAATGAAACCATCGCGAAGTTTGTGTTCTTCGCCCTGTTTTGCTGTACATCTACTACCATCGTTTCTGGCGCTATAGCGGAGCGAGTCAACATAAAATCTTACCTCTACATCACAATTCTCGTGTCGGGTCTGATCTTTCCTATCATTGCTCACTGGGTTTGGCATCCACAAGGCTTACTTAGCTCGTTGGGGTTTGTAGACTATGCAGGCTCCACAGTTGTTCATGGCACGGGGGGATTCATCGCTCTCGTTGCTGCCTACATGGTAGGGCCAAGGACGGGCCGCTTCTCAGCAGATGGCAAAGCATGGAAGGGAAGCCAACTTCCTATGTCAGCAGCGGGATGTCTACTTCTTTGTCTGGGCTTTCTCGGTTTTAATGGAGGGTCTGGTCTGGCGCTAAACCAGGATACATGGCGCGTGATCCTGATCACTTTATTGTGTATCAGTGGTGGTCTGCTTGGTGGGGTTATCCAGAGTGTTGCCAGACACGGTTTGGTAAGCTTCAATGCTTTGATCGTGGGCCCACTTTCTGGAGCAGTTGCAAGCTGCGCCTTTTGCCCATGGCTTGATCCCACCGGTGCTATTGCACTCGGGGGCATCGCAGGTGTACTGGCTGGGGAAACGGGGTTGATCTTAGAAAAACGAAAGATTGATGACGTTGTTGGAGCCGTTCCAGTTCATCTTGTAGGGGGCTTGGTAGGGAGTATCCTTGGAGCTTTGTTTGTAGACTCAGAATTATTCAGCCAGTCTCGATGGCAAACTTTAGGAATTCAAGCTATAGGAAGTGTGGTTCACGGCACTGCCGTTGTCGGCGTTGCGTGGCTTACATTAAAGTTCATAGATCGCTGGCAGCCTCTTCGGGTTCCTATTCAAGAAGAACTTGAAGGCTTGAATTATAGGGAGCATGGAAAGGCCACACGTTGGGGCGACCTAGTTCAATTTATCAACTGGCAGCGAGAGCACGATCTCACCTTAGAAGCTCGGGCGCGAGTCGACGAGTTTAGCGAAGAAGGTCAGGTGGCAGCTCAGCTTAACTTGCTCCTTGATGATATCAACAAGCGGGAACAGGCATTGGAACTAGCCAAGAATCTTGCGGAACAGGCCAACCGGGCCAAGTCGAAGTTCCTATCAACCACTAGCCATGAACTCCGTACCCCGCTGAATGCGATTATTGGCTATAGCGAGATGCTTGCTGAAGATCTTCAAAACTCCAGCTATCACGAGGATATCGATCGCATCAAGCAATCGGGTACTTATCTCCTTTCTTTAATCAATGACATGCTTGATATCTCACGATTGGACTCCGGTCGTTTCAAGATGCAAGCTAACTGGGTTATTCTTGAGGACTTTGCAGCTGAAATTGAATCATTAACGCTACCATTGACGAAGAAACAAATGAACTCACTTTCTGTAGAAGTTAAAGCTGATGCGAAACAGCTATACTTTGACCCTGTTCGGCTCAAGCAGGTTCTAATGAATCTGCTCGGCAATGCCTGCAAATTTACGGAAAAAGGGACTGTCAAGCTACTGCTTGAAGAATCCAGAGGCAGTCTTCGCTGCCAGGTTGAAGACTCCGGTCGTGGTCTAACTCCATCTGAAATTAAGCGTATCTTCAAGCCCTTCGAGCAGGCTCTTCGGATTGACTCTCTATCAGGCACTGGACTGGGCCTGACGATCTCTCAAGGCATCGTCAAGGAAATGGGAGGAACAATAGCGGTCGAGTCTAAAGTAGGGCACGGTAGTTGTTTCTCGTTCAAAATCGATGTTAAGAAAGAGTTGGAACTAGCGGATGATCGACTCATGGTCCTTCTAGTCGACGATGATCCTGGGACACGACTACTTGTTCGAGAGTACCTTAACGAGCTTGGCTTTCAAGTGGACCAAGCGGCCTCTGTTGTAGAAGCATGTGCAAAGTTAGAAACTGGTAGTTATCGGATGGTGATCACGGACTACATTTTTCCTGATGACAACGGTGGTGCTATCGTTCAGAGGGTTCGTGATCAAGGGCTTCTCTATCCAGTTCTTATTATTACTGGCTTCGCTGATAAGATTGTGTGCGGTGAGAATGTTTCAATTCTAGCTAAGCCATTCGATCTTGAGCAGCTTTGTAGAGCTTTGACCAATCTTAATGTTGAAGTCAACGAGAAGGCTTCTCGATCTGCCTGATCTTGCCGGATATCGCTAAAGTGTGCCAGCTTCAAAAGAAGCTAGCACAAAACCTCTAAAATACTAAGGTTTCCTCTTAGCCTTCACCACTACAACACCCAGAGGCTCTTCACTAAAGTGTCGCGCGATCTGCACAAGGTTCATGCCTTTGTGCTGCTGAGCAATCTGATACAGGCGATCAAAGTCGAACGCTAAGTTTTCAAAAGCTACGGAACACCGCGCCTCTGTCCATTTGCCAAAGCAAGTCAAAGTTCCAAACTTACTCTTCAGGATGCGCACCTTGCCCTTAGAGCTGTTTTTGGTGTCAATCAAGGAAAAATGAACCTTGTTCTTTTTGCCAAGTAGCATTTCAGGCAGCGTAAATGTGATATTCACATTCTCATCAGATTCAAGCCAAATGGTGTAATCTTCGACAGCATAGTGCATATTTCCCGAAATCTGCCGATTCACTGGCGTATACTCAGCACTCGTCTTGATCTTTTTTAAGGCTAACCCTGTTTGACTCAAGCCAAGTAGTAGGGCTGCGCAAGCGATGTTTTTCTTCATGTCGTGTCCTCTAGGTTCGAATGTAAGCTGTAGCACGACCGCGGCCCATGCGTTTGAGTTTGGCTTTATCCACCAAATCGCGCAGGTCTCGGGTTGCCGTAACCTTAGTCGTTTTTGTGAGTTCCATATAGTCCCGCACGGTGAGGTGCGTTGCTAACTTCAATGATTCCAGTGCCATAAGTTGCCGAATGTTTAGTGAGTTGTCTGCTTGGTCAAGCCATTCTCGTTTTGGTTCTTGATCGTGATGAAAATTAAGAGCATTGATCTGTAAGGTGACCTTCGGATCTAATTGGTAGCCATCTTCATCAGAGCGAATCCAGTGGGCCAATTGGCCGAGAAAGCGTCGAGCTTTGGCGACCAGATTATAGACAAGGTGATCGTGACGCATGGGGTCGTAGCGATAGCCCCAAATCGATTCGATAATCGTGCTCTTGTCAATTTTCTCATCCGCGCAGAGCTTGAAAAACGAAACCAATTTTTTGGATAATGGTTCCTTTGAGAAGATAATATCTCCCTGTGTGATAAATGTATGTTGGCCAGGAAGAATATTGAGGCAGAGATTGTCGCTGCCGTATCGAACCCCCAAGACTTGATAGAGGCTAAGAAATAGATTTCTGTCAATAATCTGCTGCATCACTCCTATCTGGGATGGATTCACGGATACTTGATCCAAAAGGTCCGCGATATGATCATCGCTGTGCTGCAACTTTAATTCAGAAGACTGTCGCTTCAAGATCCGATCACTGACTGCGACGCCAGTAATTTTTTGCAACTTGTATAGTTGAGCCTTGATGGCCTCAGTCTGTTTTAGAATTCCCTGAAAGTTTAAGACCTTTAGTTTAAGTCCTAGACGCTCTGATTCGAATACCGGGTCCTGAGATCCATCCTGATCAACTGCGGCACCTTCAATATACTTAATAGCCAGTTCGCCGTTACCTTGAATTAGGTAGTTGTGAGCCATGCGGAGTTTGATCTTGGCAGCCTGCTTGTGATTGTTGCGAGCAAAGACTTCCTGAGTCGCCTGACTCAAGACATTTAAAGATTTTGAAATGCGACCCTGTAGGGTAAGTTGTCTTGCAAGCTCGATGAGAAGCATTGTTTTGGAATAGCTATCGCCTTCAGCTAGATCGATCTTTTGGTAGATCTGCTTGACCACATTAGGACTTAATCCGAATTTAGCCTGGTAGAAAAAGAGCGATGACTCTACTGAGTTTTGCACTGCCTGGTTGCCCAACTTGCGGGCGAGATCTTGTGCAGCCTTAAGGTCACGTAAACCAGATGAGATACTACCAGTGAAAACTAGGGAGTGGCCTCTTAGATCTGAGGCGAAGATCCGGCCAAAGATAAAGTTCTCTAAGGTGGCAAATTTCAGAGCTTTGGTGGCATGGCCTGAAGCGCGGCTATAGCGCGATGTTTGGAACCTGAAGAAAGCTAAGCCTTGGTAGGCGAAGAACGCAATTCTAGGGTCCTTGTTGCGACGCATAGTACGAACATTTTCAATGAGCGAGGCGATAGCTTGCTGAGATTGACCAAATCTGGCTAGCGCAATTGCTGTAAAGAATCGGCACATGACCAGATCACCATCGGACAGGGAGCTTTCCCATCGGCTGAGCTGCCACTGGGCTTCTTCTAGTCGACCCAGCCAAGCGAGAGAGGCAATGACCCATGGAGCCTCGGACTCCGTGCAGACGAAGCCTAGGGAATCTATGGTTTCTTCCAAGATTTCACGGGCTAAGCCTTGGTAGAAGCGTTTTTCTAACATGTCCTGATTCACAGGATCTCCCCCTCGTAAAATAGAGTATGTCAATATCACTTAATACAAAGAATGTAAACGATTAAATGCGTCAAAATGATCTATAGACCGGCAATCGAGCTACCCAAGTGCTTCAGCGGGTTCACGGCTGCCATGCCCCTCTGGATTTCAAAGTGCAGGTGGGGCCCGGTGGAGCGACCGCTTGACCCCACAAGGGCTATGAGTTTACCGGTGGCAACACGCTGGCCGCGGCGCACGAGTAGACGATGGCAATGAGCATAGAGGGTGCGATAACCCTTGTGCTGAATGATGACTGTGCGACCATAACCCCTTAACCAGCCTGAGAAAACTACGGTGCCTTGGGCAGAAGCTCGGATATTTGTACCGGTGGGAGCTGCGATATCAATGCCCTGATGGATTCGTCCTCCGCGAGGGCCGTATACAGAAGTGAGGCGACCCCGTACTGGCCAGCTAAATAGATTACGATGATCGTGAGAACTCTGGAAATCATGGTGTTGGTATCCTTTTTTTGGTGTTTTTGGTGAACTATGATTTTCGTGACATTGTAAGGGACTTTTGATCCAGCTCGATAACAGGCTCTGGTTTCGTACTGGAACGATGATCTGCTGACCGGCTTGGATATGTCCGTCTCGCCCAAGATCGTTCACCTGGGCCAGCTCCCGCCAGCTGACATCGTAGTCTTCAGCGATTTCTGATAAGGTTTCTCCTGGCTTAACCTTGTGTACATCGCCCAACTCGTCTTTGTATTGGGTGGAGCCAGTATGGGAGCAAGCCACTGAAACGGTGGCGAGTAAGTATATAAGAATGAGTTTCATGTTGTTTCCTCTCGACAGTCTGTTTGTTTCCGACGAAGAGAGAAATAACCCAGGATAACGCGTCATTACACCATGATCATCTATCGAATTGTGATCCGATTAGATCCGCAAATAGCCGACTAGCGACGGATCGGGCTGCAATGCTTTGAAACTGCTGAGGTGCTGAGAGCCGATTATGGTGAGGGAAGGCTCTGGATCCAATCGGCAATGATTGCTAAACCTCGCTCGTCCACCTCGTAGCTGGATATGTAAGGCATACGATATCGATCGGTACGGCTCATCCGTAACCACAACAAGGATTGCTCAGGGATTCCTGGGGCTACAATTTTTGCATCGGCTATTCCGAGATCGTCATAGAAGAAAGAAGCGTCTTGAAGTGATTGAAGGTTTGCGCTCCAACTGAGGTTGAGGTTACGTTCGAATCCTTCTGGCTGATGACAGAAGCCGCAATTGACTTCCAAATAAGCTCTGGCCAAGGCTTCTGCGTTAGTATTAGCGTCTTGTCTGCTTGGGTAGGGCTTGGCTTCGTCATTGGACCAGTTTCCTTGTAGCCAGCCTTTGTCTTGCCATAGTTCCAGTTGATTGCCCTCACCGCTAGGGTTCGGGCGATTGAGCTGCCGTGGCCGAACCCCAAGAATAACACCTGCTTTTTCGTTGTGGCATGAAAAGCATTGACCTTCGCTGGGAACGGTCCAGTTGATTACTTTATCAGGACCAGTGCCTCTTTGGATTGACAACTCGATCGTTTCACCGCCCTTGGCAAGGGTTGCCTCGGTTTGAGCTTCATTCCAAATATAGCTGCTAGCGATCCACCCGCTGGCGCTCTTCACAAGGACTCTAGTTTCGACAGAGCGGATCTGACTGAGATCTACTTGGCTTGTAGGCATTTCAAAATGCTTGATGAAAGTGCTACCCACCGGAATTTGCCAGTTGGCATTCTCTTGGCGAATTCCTGGGGCACCGGTTAAGGCCCAACGCTTCTTGGTGCCAAAATCCGACCAAAATTCATGATTGATCTCGTAGGCGAGAAAACTACTATGAGGCTGAAGCGTTGCTAGGTCTAGGAAGATTCCAGCCTTGGATAGATATTCAGGGCGGTGGTCGGGGCTGATGGGCAAGGGCACGGCGGTTTGCTCATCAGCTGAGCTCGCTTCGCCTTTGTTCTCGGAATTTTTACAACTTATAACAGTTATCACGATTAAAAGAGCGGCGAAAGGCTTCATGGTGCGATCTCATTTGGTCCCCGGAACGCAGTCCCCATCGGCGTGAAATGGCCTATTGTTTAGATGGGAGCGAAAACCAATGATTACCTTTTGATCATGTTTTTTTGAAACGGGCTTGCCATTAAAAGGGAATTACGGTCAACTTGCGGACTTGTAACGCTACGTGAAAGGCTGTAACTATGACTGATCAATCCCGGATGTCTCCTCCTATTTTTGATGCTGACGAACTCGCTGAGCAAGGGCGAAAAATCATCTCCCTGTTAGAAAATTTGCAACGAAGAATTTCTCAAAATCCTGTGAAGCCTAATTGTCATCCGGGGGATTTAGCGAAATTATTTAGTTCAGAGCCGCCGGAACAAGGCATTGGCTGGCAGCGATTGATCCAAGACCTGGAGGGTAAAATCACCGAAGGAGCAACTCTGTGGCAGCATCCGCGATTTTTTGCCTACTATCCTGCCAACACATCGCTCCCAGCAGTTCTAGCAGAAACCATGATCGCTGGCCTGGCCTCTGTGGGATTGCAATGGAGTGCCAATCCTATTGCCACTGAGCTTGAATGTGTCGTGATGGATTGGATTTTGAAGATGCTCCATGCACCTCAAGACTCACCTTTCTACCATCACTCTTGTCGGGGCGGTGGGGTGATCCAAAACACTGCTGGCGATGCTCTGGTGAATATTATGGTTGCTGCTCGTGTTGCCTGTCACCAAAAAGCGGCTGGTATTCCTTGGGACAAGCCTCTTGATGAGGATCAGCGAGAATCACTATTTTATCAAGACTCATCTCGCCTTGTGGTTTATATGTCTGATCAGACCCACTTCTCAGGGCCCAAGGCGGTGCGTGTCGCAGGGATGCGAGTTAACATCATCAAGAGCAAGCTTTTATCGGATGGTAATTATGGGATTGATCGTGTGATGGTCGCTGAAGCCATGGCCTCAGATCGACGCCAAGGGCTAAGGCCGTGCGCGCTGCAACTCAATTATGGTTCTACCAACACCTGTGGCATGGATGATATGAAGTCATTTCTTGGGTTTGCACAGGCAGAGGGGGTTTGGCTTCACGTGGATGCTGCTTATGCCGGTGCCTCGCTGATATTGCCGGAATTTCAGGGTGCCTCTCGCGTGATTCAAGAGATCGCAGATTCGTTCAATTTTAACGGTTCGAAGTGGTTTTTGTGCGGCTTTGACTCGGCCTTTCTCTATGTCCGTGATCGACGATTGATGAAGCAGGTTTACGCAGCAGGTGGAGACTATCTGGCTACGGTAGATGAGGAAGGGGCTTACAACCCTGAGTTCAAGGATTGGGCAGTGCCTCTCGGCCGCAGGTTTCGATCGTTACGAATCTGGATGGTACTATCTTACTTCGGAGTCACCGGGATGCAGGCTTTTTTGCGAAAAGGTATCGAGCAAGCCAATCGTCTGCGCTCCTTGGTGGACCAGTCTTCAGACTTCGAAACGATCGTGGCTTGCCAATTGGGCCTCGTTTGCGTTGGTTTGAAAGATGGATTGCAGGAGCGTTGGGTTTTATTCTGGGAAGCTTTGGAAAGACGAAGCGAAAATGGACGCAATTTTCTTGTTTACCCATCAAAGATTGAGGGCCGCTTCTTTCTACGCATTGCCTTAGGGGGCGTGAATACTGAAGATCAAGACGTTGATTACTTGTGGAGTCAGCTAAACGGTGCTGTAAAAGAGATCAAAGTGCATATTGCCAAAATATAAACTCTCTCCAGTTTGTATGCGTTCCGGGTTTATTCTGTCCTTGCGCAAGGCTAAGGTGAGTGACCCGGTATTTTACTGTGTTGTGCTATAGCATGGTTGCAAGAGGATATCTGATCCAGTTGCGTAAAAGCATTGGCCAGTTACTGGAGTGGCGCTCATGCTGAAAAAGCCGTTCCGCTCTGTGAATCGGAACATCTGATTGCTATCTTCATGGCACGACCTAAATGTATTTACGGATAGGACTTCAAGGCCGTCATCAATGGGAATATCCATACACTCCTCCTCTCCAGCCTTCTGAATATTAAATGAGGTTCCATCGGCGGCTGTGGAAAACACGAACTGCTGAAAAGGGTTGCTAGCAACGCAAGGCTGAACCTGAACCTTTTGTCCCCCTGAAAAATTGATTTCGGTACTTGTAATACATCGTCCGTCAATTAGCACGATAGGACCCTCAGCACCATTCTCAGGCCACGATCGTACGAGCAATATGTTTGCTGCGAAACCTGATAGTACTTGGGTAGAAGGCAATCCTTCGATACTGCCAATATCGAGCTTTACAGCTAAAGTTCGGGCTGGCAGATTGAGGGTAGCTTCGATAAAAGCGGTTCTTGTATCTAGCTGAATTGACGTTAGAGTGAGCTTGTACGGTAGTGGTCCCAAGCGAATGATTGAAGGAATCGAAGCCTCTCGATTCCAGGTAAAGCTCACATCACCAAGGTCAGAAAGCGAACGTTGGTCTTGGTTGCGAATATCGCAGCCTACGGTGTGAATCCCTTGGCTCTCGCTGCCTTCGTATTGGCACATGAGAAAAGCCCCAGCGACACTTACTGGTTCGTTCGCAAGGCTGGTATCTTCGGTAATATCAGCTGTTTCTGCTTCTGATTTGGGCGCATCGGCATTACCGCTTTTTAGGTCGGTCTGAGAGCACGATACGATTAACGTCGTGCCAATGATAAGCTGAAGAGCTTCGCGTAGTTTCATGTATTCCTCAAAATGCATGGATATCTCTACAATTCGTTTCGGTTAGTTCTCCCAGCAGATCAAGAGTAAGAATTTTGATTCAATTATACTAATATTATCTTTGTATTAGAGGCTTTCTCTAGCAACTATTACGGGCCGAACGCCCAAGGTGTAGAGACAGTTCTCAATAAGATTTGATTTTGCATGGGGTGAGGAATGGAATCTAAAAGCTTGCCGAGATACAATGATTCTATAGCTTTCGAGAATTTTTGTTTTAGGTAGTCGAACAGATACTAATAGGAAGATATCGTATGATGCGTTTATACTTGTTTTTGCTAGCCTTTGCGTTTTCAAACATCGGTTTTGCCAAGACGATAACGGTTGCAGTAGGCATGTCCCTGGCTCCCTATGTGATTAAGGATACGAAGTCAGGCCTTGAGCTTGAAACTGCTATCGAAGCACTCAAATCCCAAGGGATAAAACTGGTTCCTGAATTCGTGTCGATGAAGCGCTTGAGAATGATGGTAAAGAAGAAAAAGGTTGATGGTGCACTTACGGTTTTGGAAAATATCGGCTTGCCTTTATATTTTACCGACACTTATGTGACTTATCAAAACTTTGCCATCACTACAAAAAAAGATATCAAGATCGATAGCGTCAGTGATCTTACCAAAGGTCGAATCCTGGCTTTCCAAGATGCAAAGGTCTACCTTGGAGCGAAGTATAAGGACTTTGTGAGTCAGAACACGAAATACAAAGAAACTCCAATACAGATTCGGCAAAACGAGTATTTATACAAAGACAAGATCGATATTGTAATCGCCGACAAACTAATATTTATGCACAATAACCAATCGATTCCCATGGAAGTTCGTAGGAGTAAGAATCTCCACTTTCACGAAATTTTTAAGCCGAATCACTACGTCGCTGGTTTCATCGATGAGGAGGTGCGAAACGCTTTTAATCGCGGCTTGAAGCAGATTAAGGCCAACGGCACCTACAATAAAATTAAGGCCAAGTATTCCTACGATATCTAGGTCAAGATAGGGTGATAGCATGTGGCCTGTGAATGAATTGGAGGTTCTGCTAACCACGGCCCAAGTTTTGCTGAAAGACTTGGAATCAGTTTTAAAAAAACAAGATCCAGCCTCACCTAAAAATTTAAGGACTGGTGCTTTACAAACAGGCTCTAGGCAGTAATCTTCAAGCCTTGTTCATAGCCAATATCAAACTCATCAATCAGATCACTGGTCCGCGCGCGGGTCAGTGATTTTATCTTAGTGTCCAATCGAATCACCCGGTCGAATTCTTTGCTATGATTGCGGAAGATATAGAGATCACCCAGCGTAAAGAGCCATCGCTCTTTCGGCTCTTCGGGTGATGCGAAAAATAGTCGTCGAAAACTACCGTCGATGGCTCCCTCAAAGTGAGGGGCATAGTGAGTGACAAATGGTACAAGAGACGACTTCATCACCTTTTCGTAGGCTTGGTGCTTGCAATAATTGTCTAGTATGTCGACAGATTCGAATTTAAAGCGAGGTAGAGTCGTATAGCCAACGTAGAATTTTCTGATACCGTAGCGATCAAAGTCCGCCCGCTCTACCAGATAGGGACGACTCATCTTCTTAACATATTCCCCTTGAACATCGTAGGGAGGCAGGTACCAAGACAACGAGCGTTTATAGAAGTGATTTCGGCTCAATGCAAACCACTTTAAAATCTTCTGCCGATTCATGCCGCTATAGGTCATATAACCTGCGTAAGCGCCAGCTGAAATTCCAGTGACGATATCGGGAATGATCTTGCGGTCTCGTAGGGCAATCAAAGTCCCCACTAAAGTAATGCCCTTTAAGCCCCCACCGGGTAATGAAAACTCTAGCACGATGCTTCCTTCCGAACAGATTCTTTTAGCTCTCAGGTGATCCGACAAGTGTTGGTAAAATTTCTATCGGATCCGGATTGTTGGAGTCAGTAGAATCTCATCGATTGGAATGGCTGTTTCCTTAATAGGCGATCATCGGTTTTGGCCTATCATCGTTGAAAGCAAATCATAAAAGTCCGACAATAGGTCTGTAATATTAAATGGATCCGACCACTGATGACGACTCTTTTTTTACTGTGAGAATAACAATAAGGGACAGGGTGGTGCAGGCAAAGAAGCCCCCAACTATGGGCAATACATTGCCTTCGTAGAAACTGCCAATGGCGGTCCCAATAACGACCGATATCAAAGTTTGAATGGAACTAATCACCGAGTTGGCAGTACCAGCAATATGTCCAAGAGGCTCCACAGCCATAGCATTTAAGTTGCCAAACAGCAGGCCTAGGCTAAAAAACGTCCCGAGAAAGTATACGGTTAAAAACTCAATTCTCGGCAAGCCACCCTTGAAGTATGCATAAGTAAAAAAAATTGCTGATATTACACTACCTAGCAGCAGTGCGGTGGCGCAAAGCTTCTCCATGCTCACTAGCATGACCAGTCGTGAATTGGCAAAGGAGGAGAAGCCAACGGCGAGAGCCATAGCTCCAAAATAGACTGAAAACATCTCATCAAGGCCGTAGGCGACTTGCAGGAGTTGCTGGGAGAGACTTAAATAGCCTACGAAGCCGCCAAACATGACTCCAGCAGTGATGGTGTAGGCGCGAGATTTAGGGTGGAGGATGGTTTCTCGAAAGCCAGACAGAATCACTTTGAGATTAAATGATTTCCGATTTTCTTCTTTCAAGGTTTCGGGTTGCCGCCATGCTAACCACGATACGGTGAGCAAGCTCATCACCAGAAAAAGTCCGAAAATCGTGCGCCAACTACCAACAAATAAGATTCCCTGGCCTACAGTTGGAGCAAGGACTGGAACCAAGATGAAAATCATCATGATCAATGACACCACGCGAGCCATGTCTCGACCAGAGTACCGATCTCGAATCATAGCCATGGTCATGATCCTACAGCTCGAACCGCCGAAGCCTTGTAGGAAGCGCCCACAAAGCATCACGGGCAGACTTTCGGAAAGCAAAGAAATCAGACTTCCTACCGCAAATATAGCAACTCCAAGATAGATCGATTTCTTACGACCAAAGGTATCCCCAAAAGGTCCGTAAAAGACGAGGCCAAATCCCATTCCCAAGAAGACCGTAGAAATAATGAATTGCGAATCCTTGGGGTCGGTGATTTGAAGGCTGCGACCGATATTATCCAGGGCCGGCAGCATGGTGTCGATGGACAAGGCGACTAAAGACATGAGACTAGCCATGAGAACTACAAACTCAGTGCTTGATGGAGCTGATTCAGGTGTTTTCATGTGAATCCATTGGTGATAGGAACGGCGACGTGAAACAAATACGCAAGTATGGTCACACCACATCGGGGTGATAGTCAATACCTAGATCAGAGGATCAATAGATCAATGTAAAGCTAGGGAGAAAAGGTCTGGCCAGGAGTTGACCCGAGAGAGCGGTGAGCGACACCACTCTCTCACAACAAACGGTGTATCTCAATCTCCCTACGGGAGGGAGTCAAGGACGTTTTGATGACACTGGGATACATCAAGTCGTGCATGAAATCAACTATAAATTGTTAATGGTTTTCGTTATTAATATAGAAAGTATTAACTGAAAATTTTAAGGGTTTAAAAAATATCAAGTCAAGCATGTTCTAAAGACGTAGTTTGTAGAGTGTAGGGGGAGGGCTGAAAGTGGACATGAAAGGGAATTGAAATTAGAATCCAAGGCGGTCCAGTCGACCTGCATGAGACCAGGTACGAAGATCTCCAAGGAAAAAGGCTGGGTTCGCCAGACCATGGGCACACGAAACGATACTTCATTGCATCCTCATTGAGAATTAGACAATCTGAACTGGCAGCTAGGTCTAGTGTGGTCGCGAAGATAAAGCGCAAGAACACGACTAAGGACCAAGCTGAAATACTTGACTTAAAAAACTAAGATTTTAGGGAATTCTTTTACGTTGCTGCTTGCGTGATACGTTTAAGCTGCAAATTGTGAAGTGATATTTTCCATGGCGAGCCCTCCTAGATAGGATGATGGGTATAAAGAAACCGTACCCGAAGAAAAACTCAATGTCAATTAAAGAGAGGCGATAAATGTCCGAGGAACTTGATTTTTTTACCCTCCCGAAGTCCAGTTGCTTCGCTGTAGTCCCAAAGCTCTGATTTTAGCAGGCACATAGTCCCATGAAATGCCCATATTGCAATCTCCCCTGAAAGATGACGCGTTGATTGACCGACGTTTAGGTTATAATTCACGGGGAAAAAGCCATAAACATCTATACTCCCAATTGTTTTGATGTGATTTGATGCGAAATGCACAAGATGAGAAGTCGAGGGCCATAGGGAAATGTACGGCCTTTTTGATAGGCTAAGTCCCTACGACTATTGGGTGAACTTTGAAACTTAATGGGTCTTGAGACAAGGAAATGTCCTAAATAAAAAGGCTAGTTGGAGACAAAGTTCTCATTGTCTTCTTAACGTGACAATACTAGTTTGTCCTGGATCAATAGTATGCCAAGGGCAAGTAGCTGATCACCTTGAGAGTCCCACCTTAAGTTCGAATTCATACTCTAGCGAGAGGGCCATACGATTGTTTAAGCTTAAGAAATCCCTGTTTTTGCTCTTGTTCCTTAGTTCAGGTACGAGTGCTCAACCCAAGCTTCAGCTTGAATCCTTTGTCTCTGACTACTTGGCGAACAGCAGTCAGCTAAAAAGCAAAAGTCTTGAGCGCCAGGTGGCAGAACTGAACCGAGATGCTGCTCAAGATCCTTACGAAACAGTTTTTGGAATAGGGCCTCAGGTATCGCGGCGCAACTATGAATTTCCTGCGGGGAGCGATGAGATCACTTCCGTAAATTTACAGGCATCTGCAAGCAGAAGCTTTACCAGTGGCTTTGCGGTTACTTCGACCTGGCTTGGAGGAGAGAGTGAAGCGTCGGATGGTAGTCGTTTCAAGCCTAGCTCTAAGTTTGAAATTGGTATTGAGCAGGACCTAAGTAAGAATTTTTTGGGGAGACTTGACGATAGCAAAGCCCGAGAGGCCCAATTGCTGCTCAGTAGTCAGGAACAAAGCCTTAATCAGGAACAGCTTGATCAGTGCACCACAGCAGCCGCACTTTTTATCGATACCTACTTCTTGCAACAGATCAGTTCTTTATATCGCTCGAACGTTCGCGACGCCGAGGAGCTATTTCAATATTTTTCGGACTTCTATGAAAAAAAGCATGTGAAGAAGATCGACTTTCTGCGATCAAAGCTTGATTTTCTGGCTGTGAAATCAGCCTTTGAAGAGCATGAGAATAGCTTTCGCCAATCCCTCATCCGCATGGAAACGGCAGTGTCTAAGGAGCTTCCCAAAAATCTCCATGAGCCCAAGACCGAACTCTTAGCGATGTCACTAGAAGGGACTAAGTTCGATCCAAAGAAGAGCCCTCTACTAGCCTCCCTCAAGCATAACGAACAGGCAGCGAAAGAAAAACTCAACGTCACCCGTTGGGAGAGTCAATCCGATTGGACTTTATCGATGACGGCGGGGCGGCAAAAGCAAGAGAAAATTGATTATAAGGCTGGGGTCACGTCGGAAGATGAAGATTATGTTACCTTAGGCCTTAGCTTGACTCTTCCTTTAAGCTCAAAAACGGCGAAGCTAGCTACAAGGCAGGCTGCCATCGATCACAGGCTTGCTGAAGAACAGATAAACGATGCTGAGCAAAAACTCCTGGAAAGCTGGCGTACAACCCTGGCTGGGGCCAAATTCTATCGAACCCAAGCAGATATTGCCGAACAGAAAGTTAAGGTTTCCGAACAGCAGCAAACGGAGTCTAGGAGATTGACGAAGGCCTTGCAGATGGAGTTGACCGATTACATTCGCGATCGGCAATCAGCTGTCCAGCAACGAATTGGACTTCTACAGCTACAACTCAACTATATGAAGAGCCTTTTAGAGTTAAGACGCCTATCATACAATAGCCCCAGCTTTTGTCAGACCATGAGGACGCCATCATGAAAAAGCTTGTTACCTACTTTATCGATCGCTCGTTTGCTGTAAACTTGATTTGCCTCGCGATCTGTGGAGCCGGCATCTTCATGATGATGAGCTTAACCCGGAACCTGGCTCCCAAGGTACCCATGCATAAGATTCGCATCGAAGTATCTATATTGGGGGCGTCTCCTCAAACCATGGAGCAAGAGGTCGCGTTTCCCATCGAGGAATCTCTGCTCGGCATGCCTGCTGTGGAAGAAATTTATTCTTATTCCAGCAAGGGCAGCGTTAGCTTTAATCTAGAACTCTATCGTGGTAAGCAAAGTCTCCAGGAAACTCTTGAAGCTGTTCGCAGCCGCTTGCAGTCGATGCAATCCCAGTTGCCGAGTAATATCGAGAGAATGGAAGCTTCTTTAGTGAAGCTTGAAACCATCGATGTGATGGGTTACGGATTCTTCAACTTCGATGTTAGCAATCCTGAGCACCATCGCTGGCTCGATTCATTCAAGGAAACAATGCGACAGGTGAAAGGGGTGGTGCGAGTCGACTCTCGGGAGCCTCAGCAGGATCTTTATATTGAAATTGATCCGGCAAAGCTCTCATACCACGGCATCTCCATATCCGATTTGCGTCGTAAGTTAGCATCGTTTCTTCAGCCCACGCCCCTTGGCGCTGTGCGTAAAGATGGTCGTGCGATCATCGTCGATATCCAGCGTCCACCTCTTACCTTGGAAACCCTAGAGAATGTCACCATATCGTCCAATCGATTTGGACAAGAGATTCTGATCAAGGACGTTGCGGAGATTAAGTTTAGGCCAGATCATTTGAGCCGGGTCTTCCCGTTTAATGGCAAGCCTGGAGTTTTTGTTCAGCCAGCTATGGATACCTCAGATGATGCGATTACTATTAGTACCGCAATCAGAGAGGCGGTTGCAGAGTTCGAGAAGGAATTACCGGAGCCTCTCTATATAGAAGAAGCTTTTAACAGTGGCGATTTTATTCAGCAGCAACTTGATGTACTAACCTCCAATGCCCTCATGGGGTTTGTGCTGGTTACGATTCTCTTAGCAATATTTGTAGGGATTCGCCCAGCAATCATGACAGCTATCGGCTTACCTGTTGCTTATCTAGGAACCATGATATGCATTGACCACTTTGGTGTGAATATCGACCTGATTTCAGTGATGGCGATGATTATTATCGTGGGTATACTCGTTGACGATGCGATCATTGTGGCAGAGAAGTATGTCCAGAACATTGAGGCAGGCTTAAAACCTCGCGACGCAGCAATCGATGCGGCTCTCTCATTGATGGCACCGATCACAGGAACGATACTGACAACAATGGTTGCTTTTAGCCCTATCCTACTTGTAGATGGCGATATCAGCGACTGGTTTTATTCTGTCCCTATCATTATCATGTCGGCATTGGCTCTAAGTTGGTTTGAGTGTTTCTTTATCCTACCCAATCACTTGAAGCACTTTGTCACGGATACCAAGGCTTGGGGAGATGGAGTCATTCAGTACTTCGCCCGGGTCTATCGCAACGTATTAAAAGTCACTCTCAAATTGCGATGGCTAATGCTCTTTGTTGGTCTCGGTATATTTGCTGGTTCAGGCGCTTTTCTGAAGGATCGCATGAAGTTAGACTTTGATCTTAATATCGGAGCAACACGGCTGCAAGTTGTAGGCACACTTAAAGAGAGTCAGTCTATCGATGACACACTCAGCCAGATCAAGGAGGTAGAAAGCTTTCTCGTATCTTTGCGCGATAATGCCAACCTGGACGTTGTAACCCGCCCAGGATCTGCATACATCGGTGGATCGAGAAAAACTGGGATGCGTTACTTCGAGTTTAGTATGTTTGTCTTCGACTTGAAGGAAGATCAGAAGACGCTCGTAGCAAGGGTGAAAGATGCCATTGAAAAAGGTCTCCCTGAACTGAAGGACGACCGCTTTGATTCATTGGAGCTAGTCAGCCGAACTGCGAGTTCGGAAGATATTAAGCAAGATACGGTTACGGTTTATGTGAGCGGTAAGGACCGAGTCGGCTTCGATAAGATCGAGGCAGCCCTAAAGCAAGATCTTGATGGAATCCCCGGAATGCTAGGGGCCTACTTTGATGACGAGCGCTTGCAAGAGTCGTGGTTTTTTGTTCCAGACTTCAAGAAGATGGAGTCGTATGGTCTTAGCAATCAGGAGCTCACCAACCAACTAGCCGGTGTTTTTTCACCTGTGCAGTTGGGTTACACTCGCTTTAATGGCAAGCAGGTGAAGATTTACAGCGAGATCAATCGCAAGGAAGATTTTGACTACGAAGACCTGCAAAAGTTAACCGTGCAAACTCCTCAGAAAACCGATATCCCTGTGTCTTATATTGGCTCATGGAAACGGGTAAAAGCTCAGACTTTTATTGCTCACCGTGATGGTAAGAGAATCTTTGAAGTTGATGTTCGCTATGATAAAGAGCAGACGGATCTTCTGAAGTTCAAAGAGGCTGTCGCTGCTGCCTTGAACAAGACGTCCGAACAGTTTCCAGACTACACTCTAAGCGTCGAGAGTGCTGATAAGAGCCAAGAAGAAGCCCAAGGCTGGATCATAAAGGTTATTGGGTTATCACTTACCGCTATTTTATTAATCCTTGCTCTGACCCTCGGCTCTATCAGTCAATCAGTTCTTGTGGTTTTGCCAATTCCACTTGGATTCCTCGGTGCGGTTTGGGCCTTTTACCTTCACCAACTTGATCTTACACTGATTGGTATGGTCGGGCTTCTGGGTGTTGCTGGTGTGGCAGTGAATGATTCTATCATTATGGTCTACTCAGTCAATCGGTTGATGGAAGGAGTGAAGGAGCGTGCTGCGCAGCGAGACAAAGTGATTGAAGGAGCAGTTAGTCGCTTACGGGCGATTATGCTGACGACGATCACAACGCTAGGTGGAGTCTTCCCTATGGCCTATGGCTGGGGAGGTGAGTCTGGATACACGAAGCCAATTGCCTTTTCTATGGGCTGGGGTCTACTTGCGTCGACCATAGCGACATTGTTTGTGATTCCGATCGTCATGGAGATGAGGCATGATATCCTTGCGGGTTTCCGGTGGCTCGGTGGATTATTCCAGAAACAATGGAAAGGCGAATCACAGCAAGAACATACTCAAGAAGTGAGTGCTTCTGAATCTCCAAGCCGTTCTTGAAAAACGGATTCAAATGCGCCAGATGTCCATCTGGCATGAATATTTACAACTATATTGATTTAGATAGCTGGAGCCACCGGCTGTGGCACATCAAGAAATCATGATGCAAATGGAATCCGTCTCCCTTATAACCGAGCTAAAGTTGTGTGCAATTAAATTTTGCAATCGACATCTCACCCATGATGAAGGAGACTAAAATGCGTTTACGTTTGATGGGATTAGGGCTCGGGCTCGCCTTGACATCAGGAACTGGATTGGCCCAAGAGGCTTATCAAGGATCTAGGTTTCAGGATGTTTGGGAGCAGGTGACATCTGATCCTTATGACGGATTACCTCAGTATCAGGTTACGTTCAAAAGCCTTTTCGATGGCTTCCGAAATCTTCTTCTGGAGAGCTCCGAGCGAACCATTGATAACCAGTCCGATGTTCTGCCTTATTTCAACAAGCTTCTTCATCCTAACGGAGTCTGCCTGAAAGGAACTTGGAATATCACCGCAGAAACTGATTACACTGGCTATTTCGCAAAGGGCAGCGAAGGTCTCATTATTGCCCGTGCTTCGACGGCACTTTCCAATACGAAGACGGGAACCAATCGAGCATTTGGCCTAGCGGGAAAGATTTATCCTACGACAGATGAAGGACATCTAGAGCGTCTTAAAACAGCGAACTTTTTTACTATCGAAGATCTTGGTGGTAAGCGCGGTCGGTACTTTTTAGATGCAGAAAATACCAACGACATTATTAAAATCTCCCCATCTCTCACCGCGTTCCTCAATGGTTTGGTTGGCGCGACTGCCGGGTTAGCCTTTGCCGAGGCTGACGATAGCAACATTCTTACAGCACTGATTCGTGAGCTTTATCCTATCGGTGAATTGGGTTTGGCTGAAGGCCAAGAGTCCAAGAGCCCCATTTGGATGAGAGTCGTTGGCAACGAGACGATGCCAAGAATCGATGCTGGTGACTTCCGAGACGAATTGAACATTGGCAACTATCCAGGTGGACTCATCATGGATATCGAAGTCGCTAGTGATGGTAAACGCCTTGGGAAGAAGAAGTGGCAGAAGATTGGCTATATCCGCTTTGACGACTCGGCAGTCAGCTCCAGTTGTGATCATCGCCTTCACTTTGCCCACCCCAAATCTCGCAAACAATATTAGATCAGGGAGATTGTCCGAGGCCGTTTGGCCTTGGGCTCTTCGAGGCAAAAGTCTTCTCTAGCCTCTGTAACCGTTCCATGGACACCAGTTCGCTCGCAAAAGCGCAAGTTGAATACATCAGTATACAGATTGATTGTCTAAGGCCTTGATAGAAACAGGTTTAGAGCCGAATACTAAGAGCAGCTTTTGAAGGTAAGTTCTAGATTTTCGGCATGAAGACAAATGGTTAGAAAAGTCCATCAGAGGAGACCAAATGATGAAATTCTATTCGAAGCCGCTTTTATGTGGGTTATCATTAGCCCTGGGGGTCGCCTGTACAGACGGTGGTAAAGACAGTTCTGAATCCGAACTTAGTAAGCAGCGTTTTGCGAGTAATTATGCCTTAGATGAAAGCTCCCTGGTGGCTCTCACCCAGTTCGACGGATGCAACTCCCTGGAAGGGCATTTAAAGGGTCAGTATCTTAGGTACTTAGAGGAGCGCTTTGCCCAGCAAAGGGTCAATCACGCCTATTGGCTTGCCCGCAGGAATCGAGAGCTTCCTCAGGCGGAAGAAGCCTCGTCAGACATGGCTACAGAAGCCAGCGAACCTCAAGATTTTTCGAAAACTAATACCCAAGTTGAAGGTGTCGATGAGCCAGACATTGTAAAAACCAACGGTACTCATATCTTTACAGCTACTGGCAATAAGGTCCAGATCGTCAAGTCTTGGCCAGCCGCTGACATGATTGCACTTCCCGCTTTGGAGTTTCCTGGTCGGGTCAATAACCTCTTCTTGACTGAAGATCAAAAACTTGTTGTGAGCTACTTTGAGCCATATGTGGGCTCTGTGTATGATGAGTTCTATCCATACTCCTTCAATCGAGATAAGGTCTTCATAAGCAGTTATGACGTGAGTAATCCAGAAAGTCCGGTGGCACTTGCATCCTGGGCATTCAATGGCAACTACCAGTCTATGAGACGAATCGGTAGTAGCATCCGCCTTATCCAAAACTCATGGGGCTTTAGAATCGACAACTTGCAGACTTATATCGATACTTGGGAGGGCAATGGTCCGATCAGTATGAGTGAGTTCGACAAACGAGTCGACCTTGCCAAAGCTGCTAATAGCAAAGCGGTGGCAGCCGCAGCCCTAAGCGATATCTTGAATACTGGTGGTGAGACCAATGATGTATTGGGCAAGACTCCTGAAAGCTGTCAGAAAGTTTTTTCTCCTGAGGGAATTCGCAACACTGGCCTGACCAAAGTCACAACCATCGAACTTGCAACATCTACCGTCGACCAATCTGCGGTTACTGTGCCTTCCAATCATGTCTATGCATCTGAAAAAAGTCTCTACATCACGCAATCCTACAGCTGGTTTTGGCGGGGGTTGTCGAATTGGGAAACCTTAAGCTTTGTGCATCGATTTGATATACAAAATCCAAGTTCAACCCAGTACCTGGGGTCAGGAAGCTACTCTGGATATATTAATAACCAATTCTCTATGGATGAGAAAGACGACGTTTTAAGGATCGCGGTAACGGAAAATATTCCATCTTCAGAAGACACCAATGAGGACGATGACATTTGGTGGTGGCGCCCGATGAATACCATCAATCGTGTGATTACCATGAATCTGGTAGAGAATAAGTTGCAAGTTCTGGGTAAGAGTGTTGGTCTGGCCGAAGGTGAGAAAATTTATAGTGCGCGATTCATGGGCGATAAGGGCTACGTGGTAACATTTCGTCAAGTCGACCCACTATATACCTTCGATCTAACTGATCCTGCAGCACCAAAAGTTGTTGGAGAATTAAAGATACCTGGCTTTTCCACTTACATGCATCCCTTAGACGAGGGCCACCTGCTCGCAGTTGGTAACGAAGCTACCAATGAGGGGCGGATTACTGGGCTGAAGGTTAGTATTTTCGATGTGAGTGACTTTGCAAATCCAAAAGAAAAGCACAAGTTCATCATCGATAATGGCAATGGCTGGAATTGGAGCGAAGCACTCTACGATCATCATGCTTTCACATATTTCGCTAGTCGAAAGCTTCTGGCTATTCCGTTAGGCGGCTATATCGATCGAAGTTGGACTTCCGAATTGAAAGTCTTCAACATTGATACCGAGGCGGGTATTTCGAATAGAGGTTCCATCTCTATGTCGGATCTAGCAGTGTACAATGAAAATTATGGCTGGTGGTATAGCAGTCAAGTTCGGCGATCTGTGTTTGCAGATGACTTTATCTATGGAATAAGCAATTCTGGAATCAGGGCTGTGCATAATAGCGATCTAGCGGCACCGATAAAAACAGTATCCTTTGTTGAGTAGGGGCATCTAAAAAGGCGCCTGCTTGTGCAAGCGCCTTTTTCTTAGGGTTTCTTCTGGAAGGTGAGTCCATCGATACGAATGGAATTCGGTGTCCCATCATCAGCGATCGACCAAGAGATTAAAAATGACCCCGAATCAACTGAGTTTACTCGAAATGATGGGTTTGTGATTGAGAAGTCATCCTCTTGCTGACACTGATAACTAGGCTGATCTGAAGTATTTTGCCAAGTGATGTCATAGAAACTTTCGGTATCTTCATTAATAGCAACAATCTCGCTTTGATTCTGCACCTTAATCAGTAATTTCCCATCCTCTAGCTTGCTTATGTTAAAGCTTTCGCTGTGGGATTCATAACTTCCTATTGCGCCCTGAGCTATCGGTGTTCCACAGCTGTTGGCAAGCTTCAAAATTAGAATTGAAGCTGCTTCCTGATCCATCGGCGATTCTGGGTTCAGGGATGAGTCGCCATCACTTGGGGCATTTGGATGTTGATTTTTTTCAGTTTCATCGTAGACGATCCCGTTGCCTATTTCAGTACCGCAGCCTAGGTAATATTGGCTGCAGGTAATGGTTGCCAAAAGCATTAATTTATTCTTACGTTTCATTGGTTTCACCTTTTGCTTTGTGGAAACATCTGGAAATTGAGTTGGACAACCTGCTCCTTATGTTCTTCTATATCTTGATGATGCAACGCCCATTCGTGAACCTCTTTTCGAAACGCTTTGAGTTTCTGCTTCAGTTCGCCAACTTTGTCATCAGAAAGGGATAAAATCAAAGCGCCGAACTCCCTTTCAGAGACTGATATATCATCGAGGGCTTCCTGTGCTTGACAAAGAATAGTGCGATGGTATTGACGAATCGCTAGACTACGGACCTCGTCGCTAGATAGTACAATGATATCTGGAGCCGTGAAGCAATGGTTGTTCTGCTTGACAATAAAGCCATTCTCTTTGAGAAACTGGAGCGCTTTGCCAATATTTTTAACCGATGTTCGACCCGTCAATCGACGGGCTATCCAATAGGGATCATCACGGAAGTCTTTTTGCCTCGCCATCTCGCGCAGGACGGGGTAGAGCCAGTGAGAGAGGTATTCGACGGATTCTGCATCAAGCTTGCGCTTCTGCGCGTAAGGCGTAAGCCTTTTTAGCTCGTCGAAGTAAATGGCCTTGATCTGATGCTTTGATTCTTGGTTGAGCTTCACTAGAACTCGAAAGTAATTACCTTCGTTGGGGGAAAGATTCAAAGACGTTACGATTTTTTCAATGGAGTCGATACTTAGGTTCCGCTTGCCTTCCATCACAAGCTTCAAAAAGTTTGGCGAGTTGAAATCACATTGTTTCGAAAATCGCCGATAGCTGAAGCCCTGACCTTCAGACTTTCTTTGATCGTAGTAATCTTTGAGGAACTTTCTGAAGTCTGTGTAACCGAAGATTTTGATCATAAGAAAACCCTGTTGTAATCGAAGCCCTCGCTGATCAAGTATTAGCTATGTTATTGAGTGCTTTCAAGCTCAATTCGGTGATTATTGTAGGATAAAGATAAATGCGAAGTTTTATGGGCGTTCGAATACGAGAGAATACGCCCGACACTGCATTTCGATTGTATCCATTCAACTTCAGCTTAGAATAACGATCTTTGGAGTTTTAATTGAGTGCCTAAGTGACATGTATGGGCCTAGCTATGCATTCTCTGGATGCTTCTATGACTTCGGTTGATATGCATCGAGTGAATAGTATCGAAACCAATCATATGTGGCATCGACACTCCGGCCGTGATCAAAAGCAGCCTCATTCCAACAGCCACCAAAGTCAGCCATGATTTCAGGGTTTGGTAACCAGAAGTTCATCATAATCTCGCTGCTTTGGCCACCAAAGGGCGAGTCATCTCCTGGAATCCAGCCGCGTGGATGGAGGGCGCCCCGTGTCAGTGTGCGCATAAGATGGCCATCAATGTACCATTTGATGAAGTCTGGAGTCCATTCAAAGGCATAGACGTGCCAGTCGCTGATCAAGCTACCGTGAGGCAGAGAGACTTCGTGTTCGTAAGAACCAAAATCACGGGTGTCAGCCCATTCCTTAGCATACTTGCCGACGATCATATTGCTTGCAGCACGGTCGGGGTGTCGCCCCTGGAGTTCCCAGTCGATTTCGTCCCAAACCGGCAATTTAGGATAGTGGAAGGTGAAGACTGACTGTACAAAACCAGAGAGTTCGTGAGGTGCTTTCATGCGGACCTCACAGCGACCATAGCGATATTTTTTACGGGTTCTTATTTCGCCCCCCGAGTAAAGGCGATCTCCGGGGTAGCCCAGCTCTGCCTGGGAATAGCTATCCGACATGAACTCCTTTTGAATACGAAGACGTAAATAGCCGTCTCCTTCGAAGACAACCCCACGATCGCAAAAACGCACGAAGTTTTCGTAGAAGCTACCATCGCCAGTGGTCCAAATGCTCTCATTGAATTCTTGGAAGCGGTCGTCGATCTCTAGTGTATAGCCTGGGTAGATGCCAGTGTAGCCTGGATAGGCGATGAATGTGTCATTACTTGGCTTGATGATTCACTCCTTCCTACAGTTCGGAAGTCATTTCATACTGCAGGATCGGTCTGCTTGCAATTTCTGCGAGCTATGGCGCTAGTACTTGCAGCCTAGCTGCAAAAACATGCGGTTCAGTGTCTAACGTCGCCCCTTTTGGTAAAGATTAATTTAGTTTACAATTCTGCGAATGCCATTAAAAATATTAAACATTGTCAATATTAAATATTATTTCATGTCGGGAGTGACATGAAACGGGGGAATGATGATAAGAAATGATATGTCTTTCATATTAAAACGTATAGTACGTCATGTGACATGTACTATTGCTCTCAGCAGTTTGTGCTTTCCAGCAATGGCGGCGGATAAGAAGCCTTCAGAACCTAGAATTGCAATCATTGGGGCTGGGGCATCAGGTCTCACGACAGCCTATCTCCTTAAAAAACAGGGCTATCGAAATGTAGTTGTTTTTGAAAAGGCTGATGCTGTGGGAGGGGTGGCGCAGACGGTGTGGGTGAAAGGGAAGGCCTACGATATGGCGACGATGTTTGTGCCTGGGGCTTCCATATCTGGTGATGGTATCCAGCCTCTATTGCAAGAAATGATCGATCGGTCTAAGGCAAAACTGGTTCCTGCTGTAGACTTTGAAACACTGAATCTTCCAGCTAACACTTTAAGTCCATTGAATACATTTCATCAATCCTTTGAACCTCATGAGTTAAAGCGCCAGCTGCTGAAGGGCTTGGATCTAATGTCGCAATGGGCCTATTGCATCGCCAATGGTATCGATAGTGTGACATGTGGAATCAGCGATGCTCATCAACCCGATGAAAGCATCTACGATTGGGGGCAAAGGCTCGGTATCCCCGCTTTTACTCACCTCATTACTTATACTGCTGATGCACTTGGTGCAGGGCCTAGCTCGCTTTCAAACGCTCCGCGAGGCCTCGCTGGTGGATTTTATTGGACCCCGGTTGAGGTTGTTCGGGTGCTGAAAAGCTTGGGTTTTGGCGTCAATGATCTACCTCCTAACACAGCCGATAACATCGTTTCCTTATTTGCTGCTAACAAAGGTAAAGGTAGTCAACGGTGGTGGTTCTTTCAGAAGGGCTATCAAACCTTTTGGAAGAAGCTTGTTGCAAGGGAAAGGATTCGCATCAAGCTGTCGGAACCTGTTACGGCCCTAAATTTAGTGGAAGCAGAGGGGGGCCGCTACTGGCAGGTTCAAACTCCAAAAGGAAGCTATGAGTTTGACAAGGTGGTGGCTGCAACAACTCCAAGAGCCGCCATGCACTTCTTACCAGACGGGCCTCGGAAAAAGATACTAGAAACCGCCATTAATCGGACTCCACCCAATGATGTGTATCTTGCAGAGATTAGCGGCTATGACAATGCTGGGCTGCCAGAGCAGGCTGCGTGGTGGCCAGAATCTCTTGGTCTTGGAAGCATCGACCTATTAAATCCGGAATTGGGTAGTGCTGTTAAACCATTCTTTTGGCAGAAGCGCCACCGCCGGGATGTGATCTTCGTTGGAACATACACACTGTCTCCGGAGGTAAATATCGACCAAGCCTATGCTTCTGTAGAGGATTATGCTCGCTCAACCCTAGGTTTTGAGTTGACTAAGAAGATAGCTCAGAGACGGTATCCTTTTCCAGCAATTCCCATTGATCCCGTTTCGTGGTCTGAAGCTTGGTCGTCATTACAAGGTAAGGATGGTCTGATCTTCATTGGCGAAGCGTTTACTGGTTCAGGAGTTCCCGCAATCACAGCTGGTTTGAGCCAGTTGGTACCGGAGTTCTTTCCAGTTATCACACAGTAAATCTTAAAAATGGAATGATGCTGTAGGTCAGTTCAATTGCAAGCTATGGCTTTACAGCATCATAGAAGTCCTGGTGCCAAATATGGGATGGATGCCCATTGCGTATGTTCTCACGAGCAAAACGCATCATATCATCGAAGGCATCAATCGGGGGCGAGCCGCCGTCATTGATAAAGGTTTTGACTCTTTCGTAAGCAACGTTGCTTGGAATTGTCCACAGAGTCCTGTCATGAGACATTTTTTTGAAAGACCAAGGAAACGCCCCAGCAAGTGATTCGCCAGCCCAGTTTGCAATGGCTCGTAGATTGCCGTTGTCACTTTCTCCGAACTCACCAATAATCAAAGGTATATTGAGTCGATTTGTGATTTCTTCCCGGCCGAAGGTTTCCTCAGCAGGGCCATAGTGGTGAATCTGATAGATCAGATTGTGGTCCCAAGCAGCTCTTACTCCTGTCTCCTGTTGAACCTGGGGATCGAGCCAGTCGAGTTTTGTTAAATCAGAAGCCCACCAGCTGCCCTCGGCGACGATGACATGATTAGGGTCGACTTCTCGAATCGCCTTCGTTATTGCTATCAGTGATGGTAGAAGCTCAAATTCTCGTCCAGCCTGGGGCACCGGTTCGTTGATCAAGTCATAGCCGAGGATATAAGGTTCATCTCGATAGTATCGAGCGATGTGCTGCCAGATCTTGCCAGTCAAGGCAACGTTGTCGTCATCCCAGAATTGAACAGATTCTCTGGGTTGTAATTCATTCGAAAGATGGTTATCGGCATGATCCCCCGGATTTTGATACCCGGGAGCACCATGAAGATCCAGGAGCACATAGATCTCATGAGTCTTACAGAACGTAAGAAGTTGATCGATGTATTGAAAGCCATCATTTGTCAGTTCAGTACCATCCCAGAAAAGCTTATAGTTAAATGGAACCCGGACACTATTAAATCCTAAGTCAGCAAGCTCACGAATCGCTCTCTCATCAACATAACTAAGACGCCATTGGTGTTCAAATTCAGCAGCGCGTTCTACACTCCCGAGCGCAGTCGCTAGAGAGTTAAAAAACTGGGTGTGGGTGCGATACTTAAAGTCGTCCATCATCAAATAACCTTCCCAAACGAGCCAGTTACCGAGATTGATACCGTTCAGAAAAACTTCTCGACCATTGTGATCGATAATCTTTGTTCCCCGAGTATGAGAAAAACTAATTTCATCCTCCTCAGGTGATTCGCTTGGTGGTACACCTCCTGAATCCATCTTTGGTATCGAGTCCTCTTGGTTAAGGTCTTCGGAGCTGGCAGGTGGTTCCACCGTTCTTTGATTGCTTTCACGGGTCTTAGTCGTGCAGGCAAAAATTCCTGCTAATAAGAAGCCGATACTAAACGAAACTAATAGCTGGATCAAGAGGTTGCCTCCATCGACAAGTTTTGAACACAAGAGCCACCGCAAGATATGTGCCCTTGCTAAAGTTCTGCTTTCTATAGATTGGGAGTGACCTGATCGAATTGTAATCGGAATATGTTTCTAGCTGTAGAGTTTAGGTGAGCATCTTAATAGATCAAGAATTCAAAAAAAATTGAGAGTGAAGCCGATCCTGACAAGTGTGTTGCAATTCTTGCCAGGATGGACTCACGAACTGGTTAGAAGACCACTCGGTTAGCGGCAAACACCTACGGATTGCTCTGAACAAATGCGGCCATCAGTCCAGGTTGCTCCTTCCAGCTGCGCCCCAGAGAAATTGAGCCCTGTAACATCGCTCCTGAGAAAGTTAGCACCTCTAAGATCTGCGTCGGCGAAATTTATGTTAAAACTTGTAGCTTTAGAACTAGGCTGCCAGGTAGCACCTTGGAAGTTTGCACCCTGAAGCCGAGCTGCAGAAAAGTCTATTCCTAGGCTAAAAGAAGCTCCCGCGAAAGTTGTGCCGCTGAGATCTGAACCACTAAAATTGATCTGACCTTTGAGTTGAGCTGCGGAAAAATTGGACTGATTCAAACATGACCCGCTAAAGTCCGCTTCCTCAACTTGGCTATCGCTGAAATTTGCTTGGCTTAGCAAACTAGAACTGAAGTTGCTTTTCGCAATACTTGCCCTAGAGAAGTTTGCACCCCTATAATCGGAACGGTAAAAGTTATTGTTAGCTAGCAAACCACCGCTTAATTGAATCCCTTGCCCACAAGACTCCTGAAGGTTCGAAAGACGCAAAATGCTCCTAGATAAGTTGGTTTGAGACAGCCATGTCCGCGAGAGGTTTAGATTTTCAAACACTAGCTGTGGGCCGAAAAACAACGGGCTTTGTTCACAAGCGGTGAACAGGTTTTTCTGAATATCATGACATAAGCTACCCAGCGGAAGTTCATCGTCTTCGTGGTCATCATCAGGTTTTTGGAAGGGGTGCGGCGGGTATGGCACGATTTCAGCCTCAACATCTGGCTCATCTAAGTGCATTGGAGGCTTACTGATTTTTACGGGGCTTTCTTCAATGATAATCGTCACCTTAGTTTCCTGAGGTTCGACCGTGTCACGTTCTTCTTGGGATAAGATAGGTGGCAACTGTCTTGGAATGGATTGGCCTTCCGAAGGCCGTTCCGTAGCATCTTGGGCCCGACTTGCCTTAAATTGAAACGCAGCCTTACCACAGCTGCTGATTACAAAGCTTAACAAAATCATTGATAAAGGCTGAGCGCTCAGCCTGAGCATGACTAAATCCATGGTATCCCCTCACGAATTAATTTTTCATTCGGGGTTTCGGCAGATTTTGCCGAGCTGTGAATCGAAAAGGTTCCCCATTTCGAGGAAGTACAAAG
The DNA here is from genome assembly GCF_900177345.1 of Pseudobacteriovorax antillogorgiicola. Taxonomy (NCBI): domain Bacteria; kingdom Pseudomonadati; phylum Bdellovibrionota; class Oligoflexia; order Oligoflexales; family Pseudobacteriovoracaceae; genus Pseudobacteriovorax; species Pseudobacteriovorax antillogorgiicola. The sequence continues at coordinate 40,433 of NZ_FWZT01000031.1, read as the reverse complement.
ACGACCGGAAACCTTCTAGTCCAAAAGAACTGAAAAGACTTCACTAGGCTGCATTATTTTGAAGGTTACCAAGGCGTATTTTCGAGGTGTTGATTTTTCAGACAGACGCCATTTGAAGAAACGTTCTGGCTTTCGGATCAATTGGAACACGAAAACTTGAGGTGAAATAACCTAATAATAACATATCTTTATATAATAATCTAAAGGCTTTGTCAGGCGGTTCGCAAATTGCATCGTAGCCTGTGGTCGTCACCTTAAGTTCAATGAAGGATACATCATGTTTAAGTTTAATGGCTCTGCAGAGAAAACAGCTGTCAGCGCAGTAGTTAAGGCACCAAAATTGGGAGTGAACCAGAAGGGTGCTGGTGCCGGGGTTGTGGGGCTTTTAGGGTTTGTAGGGCTCTTACTTCTATCGATCGTCTTCTTCGTTACGGAGAACTACTTTGTATCGATGGCGATTATCTCCGTTGGCCTTATGGTCTATGTAGCGGGAACAGATGTGGTGAAGATCTTTCTTTCATCGTTTACGGTTTTCTTTTCAAGTCGTCATGTGATCGAAAAAGCCGCATGTCTAGTAGAAACCAACGATGCCCTCAATAAGGCCCTTTCCATTAAAAAGAATAAGCAAGGCCATATCAAAATTGGTCCCGTTGCTGAGGGTGAAGTTATTCGCCTTCCTGATAATCCCTTTACTAGAGACATCCAACGATTGGCAAAAGATGGTAAGGACTACGAATATGCAGAATTCGTTGCCCACTCATACTATACCGAGTGTCATGAGCTTTATGACTACTCTCATGCAAACCTTGAGTTTGTCGCTGACGCCATGCCACTTTTCGGTTTGATCGGTACTATCATAGGTTTGATCGCCATGTTTGATGGCTTAGGTGCCAACGTTTCTATTGAATCACTGACTCCCCAGCTTGCTCTAGCTCTTAAGACAACACTTTACGGTGCGGTCTTCTCGTCAGTCTATAAGATCGTGGGATCGCGCTTTGATCAAAGACTCAAAGCCCTTGACTATGATTATGAAACTGTTTGTCAAGCTATCAAAGTGATCATCGAAAACAAGAATGAAGTCGAGGTAGAGATTTGAGTCGAGTAAATCTGCGACGCAGAAAAGGTCGGAATCCATCTTGGCAGGTGATCTACATGGATTTGATGACCAATATCATGGTTTTCTTCGTTATCATCTGGTCTTTGAGTCCGGGTGCAGACGATGGCATCAGCGATACCATTGGCGATGTCACCACTCGATTGATCAATCTACCTGGTGATGTTCTCTTCTCTCCTGGTAAGGCAAGCCTTTCAGGTGAGGGTAAGGATGTCCTTGGAAAATTGTTTCGGGATCAAGATGGTAATGGTGTTCTGGGTTTCGATGACAATGGTGTTGTTAAACGAATGATTGTAATCCACGGGCATACTGATAACGATGGCCAAAAGTCAAAAAATATTGATCTAGGATACCGACGGGCGTTATCAGCCTATCAGGAAATTCAGCGTTATAATCCAGGTCTCAGTGAGCATGCTGTGATATGTACCCATGCAGACAACTCTCCGGTGGAAGAAGTTCCACTGTTTAAAGGAAAGATCTCTAAGGAACAACGGGAGATCTTGAGAGGTTTGAAATCTAAGAATCGTCGAATCACTATTGAAGATCGAACGGTGAATCGCTTTGATAATGAAGAGTAAATTGTGAAAATTGGACTTAGAACTATCACGATTCTCACCCTTCTCGCTGCCTTATTAGGCCTGGGTTGGGCTTTGGATCTGTTTAAACTATCATACATCGAACGATTGCAACCATTAACCCTGACTGTCATTGGTGGTTTGACCTTACTATTTACAGACATTTGTGGACGTCTTCTCGGGCAAAGACGAGCCAGTGATTTTGGCTTTTCAATTTTGAAACGAGGGCAAGAACTGCCAGGAAAAGTTGTTCTTTTGAATATCTTCCGTCTGGAGTTTTCCCTGTTTGAGAATCGTGGGCGACCCGCCTTAGAGCTTCCTCTGTGGTTGCAGAAAGCTTTGCTACTTCCAGCTTTCTTTCTGATCACAATGCTAGTTGTCAACAGCCGGACGCTGATCTTGATGGCTGATGCCCCACGCTATTTCGAAGAGTCCAACAATCAATACTGCCCTGATGAAGATGACGAGGCAGAGGCTGAAGAACAGGTGCCACCAGGTTGTGAGCTTGTCATTCGTGCTTACAAGCTTGGCTATAGCGATTCTTTGGGTGACTGTGAAACGAAGAAAGATCAGCAAGAGGGGGAAGATGGAATTTGCTACAAGAGGCAGAAGGATGAACCGTTCCTTCATTTTACCTACCGCCAGTTAGAAACAGTTTATCAAAATTTCGATCTTTGGCTGAACGAAAATTCTGTCAGTGATCAAGTCAAAGACTTCAAGGAGAAAACTGCTAATCTTGATAAGTTGGTCAAGGCCCAGCAACACTCCATGGAGGCTAGTCCCCATAGCGTTCATCATATTTTTACAAACTTGGCTAAGCCGCCCCAATCTTTAGAGCAAAGGTTCCGCGAGTTGACTGAATCGAACTACTGCTTACAAAAGTATTCTGACTTGCCTCATACGATTCGCCTTGAACACGGTTGGGACACCTACAACAGTCAGAACTTTGAATTCTCCTACGCCCATCTCCTGTTCAATGATCGGCATCAACCAGCAGCTGGATTCTGTCGTGAATTTGCGATTCATTGGGCTGCTGATACTGATAGTTGTGATAGACTGTCAGCCAATCCCGAGGAGTTTTTGAAAGATCATGGTATTTGGAGCGATGTCAACGATGTTCTTCAAAGACAGGATTCACTTGCATATCTTGGTGGCTATGACGAGCGGCCACGAGAGCATCTACTATCTCGCGTCGTGTCATTCCAATGTCTAAACTTTAATGAGCTAGCTCAAGAAGTTGAAAGTAGGACGTATACTATTTCCGGGCAGGATGTGGCTAGTGCTACGGTGACTCTGGTTCAAGAGGATCAAGTCAAACCTCATAAGCTGCCGCGAAAAGTAATGAAGGGTTTAGCTAAAACCCTAATTCCTCACTTTTCCTATTCCACCTATCTCAGCAATCAAGAGTTAGCTTCGAGCTCTGAAGAGGACTTTGCAGCTCGATTTGAAGAAGTGTCACCGATGCTTCTGACGCAGCTTGAGTATCTCCGCAAGGCAGACATTATGTTAGGGCACGATTGGCTACAAGAGCAGCCTGATCTTCTAGAAGTCTATCCTTGGCATCTACATTTGTACAATTTTGTTGATTCCTTTCGCAAGGAGTATCGAAACTCTCGGGGGAGGTTATAATGATGCGATCGATAGTCCTTCTGATTCTAGTCAGCTTACCCTTCGCTTCATTGTCAGCACAAGATGGCGATGGTTCTCCCTATGCAGCAGTAAATCGCGCGGAGCATATACGGCAGGCAATCGATCATTTTACCCTTTATAGCAAGGACGACATAAACAAGTTCCGTGAATACGTAGCTTTTATGAAGAAGACAAGTTGCCGGTCCTCGGATCTGGAATTAAAAGTACAGTGTTTGAGTCAAGGTGCGAAAGACTACTGCCAAGAGTTTGACGAGCGAGATCGCAATGGTTGTCACAAGGTTCTCGATATTCTTGTCGCTGGAGAGCTAGGTCTTCGTGACTTCATTAGCGCACGAGAGCAGGTAAAAATCCTGCAAAGTCCTGATAGCCACAAAAATTCACTACAAGAAGAGCTATGGAATCGCTATGCTGAGCTAGCCACAAGCTTTCGTATATCCCCAGAGATTACTTGCTTAACGCGGAAAGAGGATTGTTTTGCGATCTCAATAGATTCCTTCTGCCGGAAACAAGCAGACTATGGACATTCCACATGGCAGGCATGCTCATCAGCCTTGATCCAATTTATAACGGCTGATGCATCGATGACTCAGGGCCTCATTAAGGCTAAGGAAAAGCCCCAAGAATCTGAGGAGGAGGACAAGGACGAGCAGAAGATGCCTGGAGTTTTTGTTGTTAGCTTTGAATCGGACCTTTTTCAGCATGGCTGGATAGCAAGAGCGATGGAGCGCACAACCTTTCACGTCCTTTCAGGCTTTGAGCGTCTCGAAGGCCGTCCCGCACCAGCTGAGTTTCATGAAACATGTTATCCACTCAATTGCCAATTAGAGTGGCTTGGTCGAGAAGGTGTTCATATCTTCATAAAAGGTAAGATCGTTTACGATGATCTAATCCTTCAAATCTATGATATACAAAACGAAGAACTCATATCAGACAGCATTTACAAGATTAAAGCTGGAAGTGATTTGAATCATTTCAAGATAGAAATGTTCAAAAAGATCCGAGCGTTCAGTCGTCATGGAGGCATTCTAGATTCTATTGAGGCTCGTCAGGACCTTGAAGCACTAACCTCCGAAGACTTGGTTAGTAAAGAAAAATTTTTTGAAATCCTGGGAATCGACGATCCTTATAGTGTTCCCGCAGTTCTGCTAGAAATTGGCCTAAAGATCTATCCAATCGTTGGCGGTCTCCTTTGGGGTCTCATGCTGGTGTTTCTTAGCAAGGTTATTTTCCCTAGGATCTATGGTTTTGATAGTTTTGCAAACCGTGTTCAACCCTCGTTACTCAAATCATGGGCTCTGATTTCGAGCTGGCGCTTGGTGATTATGACAATTGTTTTAGCTCCAAGTATTGGGATTTTGTGGTGGCTAAAACAGTCATCACTGCTACCCGACTTACTCTATTGGACCTTGGCAGTCCCTGTGATTGGTTTGCTAAGTTTGTTTGTTCTCGCCTTGATTTCGGAGAGTCTGACTCTTATAAAGGATAGAAAACGAATCATCGGTAAGGCCCGCTCTGACAATGAGCATCATAAAGCCCTCCAGCGCTACTTTGAAGAATACCTAGCCCGTAATGACCTGACGATGGAGCCACGGCTGATCAAAAATACCCTATTTTTAGCACAAAAGGCGGAGGGTGTGATTAGCTACGGTGGTGCTCTAGGCAAGGCTCGAATTGTGATTGATCAGGAGTTAATTGATCTTGCCATAGGAAATCTAGAGGATCAGCCCGAAGATGATACTGCACCAATCGAGGAGATTCCGGTGACCTTCGAGCCCGATGAAGATAGCGAAGAACTAGATTCAGAGGACGAGGACGAGGACGAGGAATTAAAGATCAGACAAGATAAAAAGCTCAAATCCAAGTTTATGAAGTTCGAACAGTTTAAGAATCTTACATCGTTTAAAGACTTCGAAGTCGAAGCGTTGGGTGAGAAAGGCTTGTCCGTCGATGAGCCAGAGCCAGAGCTCCCAGAGCAAGCTGTGGATCAAGAAGAGGACGAAGATCCAGACTTTGTTCGCAAGGTGGAGACACGGACTGAACACTACCAGGACTTTATGTATGGTCTTCTCCTCAGTGAACTCGGTGCCGTTTATGCTAGGCACAGCTTGTTCAAAAGCTTCAGCAATTCTTTGTCTGAAGTACGTTGGAGGCTGCCTGGCGGATTTAGGTCCTTTGGAGAGTATCTGACGCGAACCTATAAGCGTAACTACAGCCGCTATCCTCATTTGATTAAGGATTCTTTGGTAGCAGCCTATCGTGGAATTCCTCATATGCTTCAATATTTATATTTACGTCAAAATGATGATAAATCAGTGTTAACCAACAATGCCGATGGTCAGCAGCTTTGGATTCGAAGTCATGAGATTCTCGACATCATTCTTGCTGAAGATAAAGAATCAGAAGAGGATAGCTACTTTAATAATGCAACGTTCAAAAATAGAATTGTTTGGCTCAATCATCATATCAGCTCGAAGCAGAGAGTGAAACGACGTACCAGTGTGATTGTACGCTTGGCTCGATTAGCTCTGATCTTAGCTCTCATAGGGGCAGCTGGCTACAAGGTCTACGAATCTGTCCACTATAATGATATCTATACCTTTAGAATCGATGAGCAGAAGCGAAAGATCGCTGAGGCCAAGGAGGAGCGAGAGAAAAATAAAATACCTCCCCTGCTGCCTTCAGACCCGAAAGAACCTTAATACAATATAATCTGATCCAGAAAGCTGCCGTTTGGCAGCTTTTTTTTTGCCACAGTGATACACTGGGATGAACCGCAGGGAGATGTCATGAGATACTATTTGCCATATCCAGATATATCGGGAGCTGTTCAGGGAAAGCGTTTGATACTTCAAGGACCCAGAGAGCAGATTTACATCAACCTAGATCATTCTGATCGCAATCGGGTTATCGAAGGTTTGTCCTTTTTTTCTCAAAAACCTGAGCATGACTCCTGCCAATGGTTGCTCCACAAGCTTGCTCATCTCCCAGTATGTTTTGTAAGCTCAAAGCTAACAGGTTCCAAAAAAAGACTGGAGATTGAATGGATAAAATTCGAGCATTGGGCGAACTCAGATGATTTTACCTGTCGGAGCCGCTGGTTTAGCATCTTTCTCGATCCTATTCCATTCTATACAAAGTTTCGCTATTTTATTAACTCTTTTAGATTCCCCGAAACTCCACTAGAAAATGCTTTTGCGAAAGATCCTAGCACATTTATGAAGATTGCTAAGCTAACCTTCGCTCAAAGCAAGTATCTTGCCACTCGGCTTGAGTCTTTCTACGATTCTGAAGCAAGCTTGCCGCGTCATATGGAAACGATGATTACCGATATGCAAGCGTACGTGCTAACTGTGGAAGGCTCTATGTCAGCCCTCGATCTGAATCAAGGCTGGGATGACTTAGTGCTAAAGGAAACGAAGAAAGTTTTCGAATCATTTGAGCAAGCTTATAAGCGGCGAAGCCTTCATGCCTACCTAGTGCTTGAAGTTATCGAGCGAGCTATCTACTTGGATGATCATCCTATAAAAACGCTGTTACAGAAGATGTTTACCTTCAAACTTTTTCAAAGAGACTATCTTACAGTAGATCTTGACCAGGGCAAGAGCGACGGAATATTTACCTTATTATCAGATACAGGACGGATTCCTATAGGCCATGGGCGAAGGATGATTGAAGAATCCCTTTCAGTTTTGGAGCTGTTCATGAGCCAGCAAGATCTCATTCATAACCAAGTGATCCCTCATGATGCACGACGCTTGGGTTAATGAATCTAGCGGGGCGTGCAGAGCTTGTTGAGCTGCGAGGCCTAGGGTATTAGGCCCAATCTGAAGACTACCCAACTTTTTGCAGGGCTTTCTTCGCAAATATTCCTTAAAGCAGAGCTGAAGTTTTGGGCGTGTTAGCCCTAGTAGATTAAAAATATTTGAGAAAATGCTGAGACAGCTCTATATTTGTTGGAATGTCCGCGGGAATTGCGGCCATCATAGGGAGCTTAACATGTCAGTACTATCAAGTTTGCAGGAGAGATTTGGCGCTCAGCTTAGCTCCTATAGTTACGATATCATCCTGGCGCTATCAGTGCTCGGTTTTGGAGCTGCTGCTGCATTTCTGGTCAAGAAGGTGAGTTTTTAGCTGATAAAAAAGCTTCAGTCAAACGACCATCGTATTCTTCGGGTGGTTGGCCCACTTCAGTTACATGGTATCGCTGTAGGTGTTTCGAGGGTTCTTTTCTGGACCACCTTTTTTATTTCTTTTGCGCTAACCATGCAGCTATTTGGTGTGGATATTTTCCAGGAGTGGATGAAAATTCTCGCGAACTTCATACCAAACCTCTTCGGCGCTGTATTGATTCTTATCAGTGGTTTTCTGTCGGCGAAGTTTCTCAGGGATTTCTTACGTAGAACGTCGGTGGCAGCAGGCTTAGAAATAGCAAATAGTTTGCCCACCATCGCCTACGTCAGTACCTGCGCGATCACGGTTCTGGTATCCATCAAGCAGGTTGGTATTGATGTCGAGTTCTTAACCTCAATAATCCTGATTGTTTTATTTTGTACGCTCCTTAGTGGGGCTATCTCGTTTGGTATGGGGTCAGCGGCCATCGTAACAACTATGAAGCGATGAAGCGGATGCAGCAAGCGAAACGGGGGCGATTGAGCCGAGAGGATTCTTCTGTTGCTGGTCAGGCCTTAGGGGAACTGTACACGATCGGTTTCTCGGCATTGGTTAGTAGCACAGCTTCTGTCGTGCCCCAGGTGGAGGAACGCTCATGAAAGATCTCGCCGCCCTTGGCCTGATTTCGGATTTCATTACCAAATTCCCTCGTAAGGCATCGGAAGCATTTGAATCGTTTCTGCCAGAACAGCAACTGGAAATCATTGAGCAGCTACCGGCCTCGTCGAGCGCGATCCTTATGAAACGCGTGAACCCTGATATAGCTGCTCAGTTGCTGCAACAAACCAAGTCTGTGATAAAGATTATCAAGGCTAGTGATCCAGCCCTTATGGTTAGGATTTTGCTTAGAATCGAAGAAAAGGCGAGAAAGTCTATTTTGGATCAGCTCCCGGCTAGCCTTGCTAAGGAGATCGAAGGCCTTTCCAGTTACCCCTTGGATTCTGCTGGCTCATGGAAGTACGATTCCATGTCTTCCATCCTAGCGATTGTGTGAACGACGTTATCGAAAGGCTGAGAAAGGCCCGTGGTCATAACATTAGTAGCGTCTTTCTCGTTGATTTTGATGGCGTGCTGCAGGGTAGAGTTTATCTTCAAGATTTGATCAGTGCTGAGGGCAATACCTTGCTAAAGGACATATCGAAAAAAACTCCATGGGTTCAAGAAATGGCTCCCAGGGATGAGATTGTCGAAGTGGTTGAGAAAAACCAGGTGCCATCGATCCCTGTTCTGAATAACGATCAAGTGATACTTGGGGTTATTCGTTACGAACAACTGGTGAGTATTGTCCATCAAGACGCACTGGATGACCTGCAAAAGATGGTGGGGGTAAGCAAGGATGAAAAAGCCTTATCGACGCCGTTCTTTTCAGTGCGAAAGCGCCTACCATGGCTCTCCGTGAACCACCTTACAACATTTCTAGCGGCGTTTGTTGTAGGTGTCTTTGAAGATACAATTGCTAAAATCACAGCGTTAGCAGTCCTACTCCCAGTGGTTGCTGGGCAATCAGGAAATACTGGTGCCCAATCCCAAGCGGTGACCATGAGGGGCCTGGCACTTCGAGGAATCAGACTTCGTCACAAGTGGCGAGTCATGGTTAAAGAGGGAACGGTGGGACTGATCAACGGTGCGGTGATCGGAGCCTTATGCTCGGTATCGGTTCTCTACTGGAGTCAGTCGGCTGCCTTAGCTGGGGTGATAGGAGTGGCGATGGTGATCGCTATGGTAGCTGCGAGTCTTTCAGGGGCTGCAATTCCCATGATTTTAACAGCTCTCGGCCAAGACCCAGCGACAAGCTCATCCATAGTACTCACCACCATAACCGATATCGTGGGATTCGTTAGCTTCCTGGGGCTAGCTACATTGTTTATTAGTCAGCTAGGCTAGAGGTGGTTAGAAGCGCTAGGATTAGCGGATTCATCCAGCTCTCTAAAGCCCTTAATAAGGTAAGGCCATGGGTTGGATCGTGTGCGTTCATTTGTTGCGGTAATATTTTCCCTGAAGCTGTCGATACTAGTAGTAGATAAAATGGCGGTTGTGTTGTGATCACTAAAGGGAGAGTATTATGAAGGTTTTAGAGAAGGTCTTGGGGTTTTTAGAAGGCAAGCCTAAGGTCGATCAGGTGATGCCTCGGCGTAACACCGACTGCGAGATGGTCTTCGACGTTGACTGCTTTATTGATCCTCATCGTGGAGATAGGGTAGAGTTGGTGCACCATGATTCAGGGGAGGTCATCGCCCTGGTGACACCTAAGAAACTTAGATAGATTGGACCTATGGATTCTGAAAATCTTCTGCCCCGCGATGGCGAAGCGTATTTGTTCCCTCAAGTTTTCAGCCCGGAAGAGTCGCAGCAACTCTTCCAGTCTCTTTATCAAAACGTGATCTGGCGCCAAGAGGAAATCATTCTATTTGGCCGAAAGGTGATGCAGCCTCGCTTGACAGCTTGGTGTGCTGACTCAGATAAGCATCTGCGGTATTCAGGTATCACCATGATTCCTGATCCTTGGTCGAAAGAACTGATTCTTATTAAGAGTCGGGTGGAATCTGTTGCGAGACAGAGCTTTAATGGTGTTTTGCTCAACCTCTACCGAGATGGCAGGGATTCTATGGGCTGGCATCAGGATAACGAAGTTGAATTGGGCCGTCGGCCTTGTATTGCGTCGGTGAGCTTCGGCGCTCATCGCAGCTTCCATTTCAAGCATCGTAGCACCCAGGACTTAAAGGTTAAACTCGAACTCGAAGATGGGAGCCTACTATTGATGCAGGGAGATTGCCAGGATCATTGGCTACATTGCCTACCGAAACGACTACGGATCGATCGGCCAAGAATCAATCTGACATTTCGAAAGCTGCTGTAAAGGAGGGGCATGAGTCATCAAAAGCGAATTGCCATTATTGGAACTGGGATCGCTGCTGCGGCGATCAACCATCGGTTGGCAAACAGATATCAACTTGCATTTTATGAGAAGGCTCGCGGCGTTGGGGGGCGTATGAGTCATCGTTTTGTGAATGGTGTTGGTGATTTTGATCACGGGGCTCAGTTCTTCACAGCCAGGGACCCTGAGTTCAAATCGGTCCTAGAGCCCTATCTCAAACTGGGGCTGATATTACCCTGGGAAGCGAAGCTTGCTTATCTCAAAGAATCAGGAGAGATCGAACCAGCTCGCAAGGAGGCTCGGTATGTGGCGAGCACAGCGAACAGCCTAGTTAAGGAGCTACTTCAAGGCGCGTCCATAAAAACTAGAACAAGGATCACATCCCTTAGGAAGGACGGCCCACAGTGGTATCTTGTGAGCGAAAATGACGAGGATTTGGGGCCTTTCGATTATGTCATCACCACAGCTCCTTCAGTTCAGAGTCAAGCCATCCTAGGAGATCATTGGCAGCTTTCTATTCTACCGCCTATGAAGCCCTGTTTTTGTGTGATGTTAGGCCTGTCTCCTGAGACCAATCTCGCTTGGCAAGGGGCGTTTGTGAAGGACCCTATTTTATCTTGGTTTGCCTCTAATAATAGCAAGGGGCGGAAGGCTGACGAGCTTTGTTTGACGCTCCACGGTGCTGAAGAGTGGTCATCTCACTACGAACCCAAGCAAGCCCATGACATGGAGGAAATCCTCGTGAAGCGGTTCTTGAAGCTTTTTCAGCTAGATAATGCGACTATCACCCATCGCTCTAGCCATTACTGGCGATACGCTCGCCCCGCTGCGGCTTATGAACAAGCCTATTTATGGAATCCAGATCTTAACTTAGCCATGGCTGGGGATATATTTAATGGCGGTCGGGTTGAGGGAGCTTTTTTAAGTGGCTTGCAACTGGCTCATGGGATTCTCGAATCAAAATAAGGCCACAAATATACAGTTGACAAGTACTGTAGTAAAAAAGAACTTTGGGCTCAGCAACAATGCTAGTATTTTGACCCAGGGTTAAAATTTTCATTCTTAGAAAGGACCATGACATGTTTCGAACGAGCCTCATTCTCGCTGCCGCACTTGCTACTGGCTGCGCGTCTACTGACTATAGCAAGATGCCAGTCACTAAAGAGTCTGTTGCGTCGGGAACTTCTGTCAAGCGACAGGGTCAATCGATCCCCTTATATAAGGGCAACTTGGAGGTAGGAGACAATATCAATCCGATGCTTCAAGAAATTGGTTACCCAGCAGTGAATACAGTTTCCGTCGTTAGCATTGTGCCGTCGATCGATACCAAGGTTTGCGAAGCACAGACCCATATTCTAGGCGAAAGCGATCTTCTGAATCCAGCGGTTCGAAAAATAACAGTGAGCCGCGATACGCCAATGGCCCAAAAGCGTTTTGCTGAGGCTGGCAAGCTCCAGAATATCGATTACATCTCTGATTTTAGTCATGGCAGATTCGGAAAAAAATCAGGGCTGCTAATGAAAGGGCCCGAATTATTAGCCCGGGCAGTGATGGTGACGGATGCCACTGGTAAAATTGTTCATCTTCAAATCAACGATGACATCACATTGATGCCTGATATGGAGAAAGCCTTTGCCGTAGCTAACAAGCTGGTTGCAAAGTAAGATCAAGCTCAGCAAGAGTTCGGAAGGTTCTCCACTTCACGGAGGTCGGCCGAACTCTTTGTAAAACAAACCCCCTCGTGACCCACCACATCTAAGGTCTTGCGATCACTCTAAAAATGGCCAAGAATAATGCACTCGTTTACGACTCATGGGAGATGCTATGAAAGTGATACAAGGAATTCTAGTGTTGTGGGCTTGTCTCTTTGGATCGCAGTGGGGCCTTGGACAGGATGCACGATCAGAGGCTATCGCTCTGAGTCAGAATGTGAAATGGCGATTGCTTGATCTTCAGGACCGCAGTGAAAAGCTTGCAAGTGAAACCAATACACCCTCAGTTTCTGACATTTTAGAGCAGGCCGCAGATATTGCACAGAACCTGAGATACGATGTAAACAGCAAGATCATAGAGCCTTTGGAGCAAGGTTTTGCATTACGACAAGCTCGCCGTGGCTTGATTGTTCTTAGCCGTGATCTGGAGTCACTGAAGGGGAAAATTGGTGAACTCAAGCGCGGTCCTGAAAAGGTTAGCCAGGATCTGGCTGCTGTGGTTGTTGCCTTCGAACAGCTTAGTGATTACCTAGATGAACAATGCGGTGGCGATAAGCCTAGCCCTGATCCAGGGGTGGAAAAGTGGGCTTGCGTCGTAGCTGACCCCTTTGGCAATCGCTATCGTGCTACTGGGGAGCGGGAAGGCCAAGCGGGGAATCGCGCCTTTGACCTTTGTCTTGAAGTGGCTCAAAGGTGTTCCTTGCTTTACTGCGAGGTTGTTTAGCAAAAATCAGGCATGATTACTATGAGCCTCCTTAAATCGTGCCGGGTATTAATAAGCGGTTCTATGCCAATCGAGAAGCTCAATCATTCCTAAAAAACATGTCATAATGTAGTCAGTTTAGAGCATGAAAGCAAAAGGCTCACACCAAGTTACGATTTACAGGACGGGGCGTGGGTATAGGAGCTGAACGTCGCTTTTTTAGAGGTTATTGGCGGGCATAAGACCATTCAGCTGCACAATCAGGACTCCGCGTCGTTGATTGACAAGTCATAGCTTTCATTGGAGAATTGTTCTTTACAATAAGATGGCTCAGTAATCAGGTAGGTTTTGTCTTTGGAAGCAGGGTCATCGAGGGCCAGTTAAGTCTGCTCCTTAAACCAGGTTGGGTACAGAGGTTTGGTGCACGAAAAATCCCATAATGCTTTCGTCTAAGTGTTGGATCGATTCTACTATAACTATCCGAAATTATACATTTAAATCTCGCTTAGATGGCCTCTATTGAAAATATATTCTAATAGTTTTTGCTAGGCTTCCTAATCTTTATACGCAAAAATTTTTTGAACTACACATCCTTGTTTAATTTCGTTAGAGTGCGGCTTCGTTTTTGAAGATGACTGCGGAGGGGCCGTGCCAAAATCCAGCTATCGTGAACTTACCGTTGCAGCCGTTGTGCTCGGGATTCTACAGGGGATCATACTCAATCTGGCCTTCGTCTACGCTGCGTTAAAGCTAGGGTTTTCGATTGGCGGTTCTACTGTCGCGGCGATCATGGGCTACGCCTTGCTCAAGGGTGTTCTTAAAAAAGGCACCAGCATCGAGAACAATGTCAACCAGACAATAGCATCGGGGATCAACACCGCAGGAACCGGAGTGGTCTTTACTCTGCCAGCGATTTTCATGCTCTACGGGCAATCGGGGCAAGAGGTTGATCTGTTACCATTTATCGTTGCGGCAGTGGCTGGGACCATGCTGGGTATTGTCTTTATCATACCTCTAAGAAAGCAGATGATCGATATCGATCGTTTGCGCTTTCCCTCAGGGGTTGCTGTAACTACGATCATTCGCTCCGGCTCTGGTGGTCTCGGGAAGGCCAAGCTGCTGGCTATCGGTTTTTTGATCAGCGCAATTTGGAAATTCTTATTAGGAGCGGGTTGGCTTGATGTGGAAGGGCTGATTGGACATGAGGAGCTAAATTTCGGTTTTGGGGTGATTCCCGACTACCTATATCCCGTGCTCTATCTTTCACTGATGAACTTGGCGGCGGGGCTACTTGCAGGCAAGGGGGGAATCCCATTCTTCATTGGAGGTGTTCTAGCCTGGTGGGTTGTGTCGCCAGCAGTGGTTCATCTCGGTTGGGTGCCGACGGAAGGGTCGCAAGGTTTGATTTATGGTTCAATGTTAAGACCCTTGGGGATCGGTGCATTGATTGGTGGAGCCTTGGTTGGTGTGATCCTTACCTTTCCTGCAATTAAGGCTGCAATCCAGTCTCTGATAAACGCAGGCAAGTCGGGCAGCCTTAAAGGAGATACAGGAGAATTGCCAGCGAAGGTTCTAGGCTTTGGCATCGTGGGCGCCGCCCTATTACTGGCACTGTCAGCGAATATGTCGTCTGACATTTCCATCGGGCAAACGGTGATGGTGTCCTTAGTCGGAGTTGTGTGGATTGCCCTTGCTGGCCTAATCGTAGCTCAAGCTACGGGTATGACGGATATTTCACCAATGTCAGGGATGGCCCTGATCACCGTGACTCTGGTGATGTTCATGCTTGATAAGAACATCAGCGCGGCGATGGCTGTGGCTGTTGCGGTGTGCGTGGCGATTGGTCAGGCTGCCGACATGATGCAAGACTTGAAAACTGGTTTTATGGTTGGTGGTCAACCAGCCAAACAGCAGATCGCCCAGTTCGCAACCACTTGGATTGGAGCGATTGTCTCGGTTTTCGCAATCTACGTGTTGTGGAAGAGTGGACCTGGTGGCTCCCAGGGTTTTGGCGAGGGAACTGCCTTGCCAGCCCCGCAGGCTGGGGTTCTAATGGGTATCATCGAAGGCCTTAGCACCGGTAATATTCCCCTTGATAAATATCTTTTAGGTGGTGGAATTGGTGTGCTTCTTGGCTTTGCTCCAGTGGCAGGCTTGGGAGTGTTGATTGGTCTTGCCATGTACTTACCTTTCTCCATAACATTGGGATATGGTCTTGGCTGTCTCATTCAAATGGGACTTGAAAAGGCCAAAGGCCCAGAATTTTGTGCGCAAAAGCTTGTGCCATTTGCAGCCGGACTCATTATTGGCGAAGCCATTATGGGAATAGGCATGGCTGGCTTTGACATCTTAAAATCCATGTGAGGGACGACATGAGGAATTTAGGTATTCTATTATTCTGGTTCGGAATCATCGTGGGAACAGTTGCAGCGGCAAAGAACCCAGCGCCAGAAGAGGACTTTTCTGATCAGGTTCCGCTTTTTATGGGAGCTTTGCTGGTAGGTTTTTCTGGGATGGTTCTGTGGCGTAAAGGAGCTGCGGCTTCGGACGCA
The DNA here is from genome assembly GCF_900177345.1 of Pseudobacteriovorax antillogorgiicola. Lineage (NCBI taxonomy): Bacteria > Pseudomonadati > Bdellovibrionota > Oligoflexia > Oligoflexales > Pseudobacteriovoracaceae > Pseudobacteriovorax > Pseudobacteriovorax antillogorgiicola. Next base: position 25,082 of record NZ_FWZT01000031.1, on the reverse strand, counting down.
GCCTCTAGTTCAGATGACCTAAGCCCGGACGATCTAGGAGCAAGTATCCATGAAGCTCACGAGATTGTTTGCACCTTAACCCAAAAGCCTCTGGACTATAAAACACTTCTGCCGACTATCGACCAGTGCCTAGCTCTGATCCACCGGGTTGTGGAAGCGAGGAAGGTTCTGTACCGACGAATGTCTATGACTCAAGTAACCATCGCCATGAGCGACTTGGCCCATGCAGAGCGGCTTCTCAACAGGGTTTGGTCCATGGTATCAGATGGTCATCGGGATGAGGAAGAGTTGATGGGACTGGTGCATCATGCTCACCAATACTTGCAAACCACCGAGAGAAACCTCAAGGTTGGTCACGCTTAAGCTCTAACCCTTAAGGGTGGCTCAAGCATTCCATAGGCCTCTTATTCTTCGCAACCTCGCAGTAGAACCTTGCTGCGAGACACACAGATCCTGGTAAACTGATATTTTTTCTCAGAGTGGACGACATCCATTTTGAAGTATTTGTTGACGTTTTTAAAGACCTGGCCATTGAATGGAAACTCTTTCTTTTTGATCTGCCGATAGGCTGCGCGGATATCCCCTGGAGCCCTGCGGCTAGGGGCGAATACCCGTTTGAAGATGGTGATGTTGCTCGGCTCTTCGGCGACAGGAACAGACACAATCATACCACTCGTCAACTTTAGCTTACCTCTGTTAGCCTTATAATTGGGAACCAATTCGATGAGATCGGCATTATCGTGATAAATTAGTTTTTCACCTAGCTTGCTATAAAGAACACCCTCTTCGTCGAATTGGATGGCATCCTTAACGAAGCTAGGAGTGTTTCGATGCTCCAAGAATACTTCCCAATCCCGATAGCTGCCTTTATAGGTGAAAACCAATTGGTTGAGCATGTTACGAAGTTCGTAAAAATAGGCTTGGCCAAGATGCTCGTATGGGGCTGACTGAAACAGGCAAAACTTTCCCGAAGGGATCGTGGTGCATGCGAGCACCGCTCGCCATTCCATTGCTTTCACATTCCAAAAGCTCATCTGCCAAAGCCGATCATGGTGATCTGTCATTTGCACTTTTCGATCGGATTCACCTAAGCTGATCAATCGATAGCGGCTGTTGAAGAGGGTTAAGCCGGAGCCGAGGGCATTAAAGTATTTTTCAACAATCCCTCGATCTTTCAGGCTCTGAGAATACACATAAAAAGGGGTCAAGCCATCAATAGATTGACTCCCGACGGCAAGAGATACACCATCGGCGGTCTGAACATCCCTATAGCCAAGATCTAAAAAGCCCCACTGTCGACCGTTTTGAGTGTGGAGCAAGCCACCCAAGCGATCAGGCTCAGCACCATCTCGAATCGAACGATAGATATGCCGGCTATTTGGATAGAGTGAAAAGCTAAAGTTTTTCTGATGGTGTTTGATCGCCTGTAGTCTTTTTCGGTCGAGGTCCTTTACAATCCGCTTCCAAAGTACTTGAATGGGTACGGGTGTGGCGTACTTTAACTCTATGGGGTGTTTGGTGGTTAAGCCTCGCTCCTCTATGATCTCATGCTTGAGATCGCGGATGATTGCACCTTTGGTATTATAAACTTCTTGAATGGGCGTGGCTTCATTCAAGTTTTCGTTTTTAGACTTGCGAACGATAATGCCAATGACCTGCCCTGTTTTAGTTAATAGGGGGCCTCCAGAATTACCCGGCGAGGCAGGAGTGGAAAACCTAATATTTTGCCAGCGGCCGTAAAGAGGCTCAGGAGTAAACAAAGCCAGCTGGCCTCCACAGCGATAGCTGATACCCTCGCCAATGGCATTACCTGGGGCACACAGATCGATACCTAAATCTCTCTGGCTGGTGTAGCGAATAGGTAGGGGGCGAACTTTTCGTGGGTAAGTTTTAAGGTCAAATACGACGAGGTCTTTTTCCTGATCGTAGGCATGGATATTAGCAATTTGATGAATTTGATCGAACTGGTCACGAATATAGTAAGTACCAAGTTCCCAAGAGCGGGAAAAAATATCGACAACGTGAGCCGCACTCACCAATCGGTTTGGGGCAATAAAGAACGCGGTGCCGATGGAACGATAAGGGGAAATACGTTGCACGTAGGGAATGTCGGAGGTATCGATCTTGCGATTTAAAAAGGGGTAGTCGTCATGCTTATGGACGACCACTTCAAATACAGAGTCCCTGATCATTGACACCCACTGGCTAGCGGCAAGTGAAGTTTCAGTGTTGATCATGGCAATTAATATGAGCCATATTTTCATGCGCGATCCCCCGATCCTAGAGCAAAAAATACATCAACAATTCGAAGATTTTGCTTATTTTATTCAAGGATTATGCCAATAACTCACTGAAATCGAGGGGGGAATCTTACCTAGAGTACGGTTCTGCTAAGCTACTGACAACGCCAAGCTCTTCAATTCCCAGCGAAGTGCTGCACTCCTAGCTCATCCAGCCAAATTTTGAGCCTATATCCTAAACAAGCTAGCCCAACGAGGCCTGGTAAGGCTTACCAGATTGAAAGATTCGGAAATCATTCGAAATTCTATCGATCGCCGGGCTGGTGTTTTGGAATTGCCGGCCATATCTATATTAAGTTAGTATTTACAGTATTTTAACGTAAGGGTCACAGGCATTTGAGCGTCAGAAATCTAGACGTTGATGTCTAGAAGGTGACGCTGCTTCATTGAATCCCGTGAAAGACTCACGTACTCTAAACCATTCTCATCGATTCAAAAAGTAGGAGGTCTTATGGGTGTATTGTCGAAATTGGTTTTGATAAGCATGTTAATCGGGCAGGTTGCTATGGCTGAACTTAAATGGCCGCAAGAAACCCCTGCAGCTGCTTGGGAAGCTAAGAAAACGATGTTTTTAGTGAGTAGCTCTCAGCCTGTTGGAATGAATAACGCTATTACAGTTCGTCTTGAGCAAAAGGGTGATGGTGAAGCAATCACAGTGCAGATTCCAGTGGATAAGTTTGATAGTGATGAACCCGATCGGGATAAGGATGTTGCCCAGATTTTAGGGGGAGGTAGCCTAAGATTTACGTCGCAAGCTTTCAATCAAGCGGCTTGGCAGGATCTTGAGAAAGGGACTACGAAGAAGATCTCTGGGACGCTGACGATCGGCAAAGAAAGCTTCCCTGTGGAGTTTGACATAAAAGTTACAAATGAATCTGGTAAGACTGTGCTTGTTGGTTCCACTGAAAGTACCCTGTCAGCCTTCAAAATTGAGCCACCTTCCGTAGCTGGTGGCTTGGTAGCGAGTGTTGATGACTACATTAAGTTACATGTGAGGCTTTTTTTAGACGAGTTGAAGCCAAACTAAGCTTAGGTGCTGCTCATCAAATTTCAGCGACATTGGTTTGCAAGACCGGCTCTGCCTTTAATCTACATTAGGAAGGACTCATGAGAGATTTTTTGGTGGATTTAGGGGTTGGCGTTGTGCTTTTTCTTGTGAACCATATCGCTGGATTTAAGGCAAGATTGATCAAGCAACTCCGCCTTCTCAGAATTGCCTTATCGGAAGAAAAAAAAGAAACCAAGTTGATGATTCAGGTCTATGGTCGTTTCGTCAGCGGCAAGAGTTCTCGCTATGAACTTCAGCTAGCGAATCGACAACTTCGAGAACTTATGAAAACCATGGGTCTTGGAGTTCTCATTGTTCTGCCGTTTTCTTTCTTAACACTCCCCATTCTAGTGCGCTTAGGCGATCGCTTGGGGCTTCCCATCCTTCCTAAGGCTTGGCGCCAGCAAGAGATGGAAAACCAAGGTGAAGCCACTCGCCAACCCTAAGTTATTTCAATCGAATTCTTGCGTAAACTGGAAAGTGATCAGATGGATAGCGCCCGCCATCGTTGTCATGGATAATAGCAGCGTCGAGGGTCTGGTAGCGCCCTCTTTCGGCGAAAACGAAATCAATCTTATCCCCGCCCCTAAATCCGCTAAAGTAATGATAGGTACCATCCTCTGAATAAGCTGGTTTGATATCTCTGAAAGTGTCTTGCATTCGAGAGCGGCCACCATACTTAAGGTAGTTGATGCTATCTTGAAACTCACTGACATTAAGATCGCCCGTAATAACAAAGGGGTGTTGCGGATTGCGGCGTTCAGCGATTTTACGGTCCAAGAGTTCCGAGCTAGGTTGCCAGGCCGAGCTGATGTAGGACCAATGATTGTTGTAATGATAGAATCGCTTGCCGTTTGGCATTTGAAATAGCACCCAGACGCAGCGTCGGAAATACTGTTGTCCCCATACAAGACGATAGTCTTCCACATCTGGAGTATCGGTGTAGTAAAACTCCCCTGCTTCAATCACAGTTAGTCTACTAGGATTGTATAGTATTCCAGTGTCTGGGCGGGAAGCAAGCACCAATGGAGTGTTAGCTACGATATCATTTACCGTGCGCCCCTCGCTTTCTTGAAGACCAACGAGATCAGGATTAAAGCGATTGATCACATTATAAACTTGCCACCGCCTGGTTTCCCAATCGTTAGGGTAAGGATCTACTGGCACTCGGATATTGAAGCTCATGATACCAAGATCCGATGCGGAACGAGTGTTGGTGGAAAGTGATGAGCGCTCGTCGTCGGTCTTGATTCGACTCCCACACGCACTTAAAGCAAGCCCTATAGTGGCTAGCATAATCAGACGAAGTCTAAATAATCTCATGTTGTCCTCTAAATAAAATAGAATTGAGTGAATTTGAAACAACGGTGAACTTGATTTATAAACGTTTCAAACGTGTCTAAATCAGGCTTATGTGCTTTCAAAAACGGAAGACTAGTCTTGATTTAAAAAATAGAATGAAAAGCGCTGTAAAGGAAAGATGAATCGACTTAAAAAATATTAAATGAGTCACAGAAATGGATATTTCTCTTTGGTCAATAGGATTTTGAAGGGAGTTGAGTTTTGATGAATGGTTCTCTAATCAAACTTATAGGGGACAAAACAAACCACTCAGTTGATCTTGGTAAATCTGTTGCACCTTCTATACGCTTCAGCTAGTAGATCGTGACAGCGAGTAAAATCGAAAAACGTTTTATAACGGCGATATATCCCACATAAATTCATGAGATCATGTTTTTTTGCTAAAGATAATCGAATTCTTACCGAATAGTACCAAGCAAACAACATCACAAAAAAACAAACTGCTTCTTGCAGGCCTTCGATAGGGACGAGGGCGCGAGACTGTTTTTCTTAGAGGTGCAAAACATTGAATCACTCCCATGATCCTGTGACGGATTCCCCGTAAAACTGCCCTTTCTTCGAAAAACGCTTTTGAGTGGAGGGGACTTATGAGGTTAACGATTGCCATATCGTTGATGATGGCGCTTGCTTGTGCCAAGCAAGAGAATCAAGTGTCATCGCAGAAACGCATTCTAAGGCCAGTTGACAAGCCAGTGCCGTTCGAACCAGTTGTCGAAGAGGAGTTTGGCTATGTTGAAGAAGTACAGGTTAGTGACTTGAGTGAAAGCCTAGCCCAAGCGTGTCAGCAACTTAAGTTGATTCCAGATTTAGCTGTTATCAACCGGGAGCGAAACACCCTTTGTCCAGCAGATGAAGACTTCAGTCGCTATCGTTTCCACCTAGAGTCACCCTATTCGGGAATCGGTGAGCCTTTTATTGAATTTCTATTTAGTCAGGAGTTACCGGATAACTATTCCGAGTATACGGCGATCACCAGCATGGCCATTCCTGTTGCGAGTGAAGACTACATCATGAATTATGTGAAGCAAGCGATGCAAATTGGAAGTGTAACCATCGGTGGTGATTTCCAGTACGAAGCTTATTTCTTTCCCGAGCAAGACATTCAAGTAACTAATCCAGAACTACTAGAGAAACAGGAATACCGGGCGGAGACCAAGTTTGTTTACGGCAGACATCACTTTAACGCCTTTCATGACGTCGGTCTCAATCTTTATAAGCTAGGTAGAGGTGTTTATGTAAGTTTGGAAGAGTGGGTAAGCGACCCTGATTTGGGAAAGCTAGAATTTAAGGCCAACCGCCGTCTGACGCTTTACGTTAGCCAGGAAGGGCAGACGTTTACCCTTTCTGCCTTTCGAACCATTGGCTACAACCAGGGGCATCATGATCAGGCTTTGAATCGTAGTAAGCAGTATCGAAGTCATAGAGTCAAGACGGAGTATGCCTATTTACTTGATCGGATCTGATTTTCATTGCCATTAAGAGGCGCTTGATATCGACTTCTGCTCACGAAGGCGGTAAAGGGTTATGGTTTCATTGATCCCCCTCAGGTGGTAGTCTCCTGCAACCTCGTATTGGGAAGGGGATAAGTGTTGAATCACCTGCGCGGAAACAAGGGTCTCACCGCCCTCAGCCCGAGATTCGATCCGTGAAGCCAAGTTCACTGTGCCGCCAATGGCGGTGTAGTCGGATCTCTTGGCTCCCCCAAAGCCCCCTACAATGGCCACTCCTTGATGAACGCCGATTCTCATATCGAACTGATGTTCTTCTTCCGACAGCCAGGTTTCATTGAGCTCAGCAAGCTTTTCCTGCATCTTGTTGGCACAGCGTGTGGCTTTCAATGCCTGCTTCTGAGCACTCATCTCTTCGGGAGCGCCGAAGATAACCAGAATTCCATCACCAATGAACTTATCGATGGTCCCTTCTTCGGAAAAGATAACTTCTGTCATCTCTATAAGGAATTTGTTTAAAATCCTCGCGATTGCGTCGGCCCCAAGCTGTTCGGTGCTTGATGTGAAGCGACAGAGATCTGCGAATAGTACAGTGATAACACGTTTGCTCGGTGTATCGTTAAAGACTGCCTGGCCATCAACTAGCTCCTTTACTAAGTTAGGAGGGAGGAAGCGCTGGAGCACGTTTTGATTGATGAAGCGATTGAGCTCTGAGATGCGTCGCTCTCTTTTTTTCAAGAGCAGGAGGTTCTCGATCACTGATAGGAGTTCCAGCCGGTCGAAGGGCTTTGAAAGATAGACACTGGCTCCCAGTTTAAGTCCCAGAGAACGTGATTCATTGCCTGCTTTAGCGGTAAGTAGAATGGTGGGTATGGATGAAAGATTTTCGTCATGATGGAGAGCTTCCAGGAACTGCTGACCATCCATTTCAGGCATCAGCCAATCTGTAATAATCACGTCTAGCTCCTGACCTAAGCGACGAGCTTTGTTATAACCCTGGCGACCATTGACAGCCTGTACCACATGATAGCCTTCTTGCTCTAGTGTTGACTTGATCACTGTTCGAAGGTCTTGAACATCATCAATCACCAAAATTGTAGCAGTACTGTTTTCAGGAATTTCAAGATCTTGGTTCGAAATATCTTCAACAATTCCTGTGTCGAAATTGTCAGCAGCAAGGGCATCGACAAAGGCAGAGTTTGGTTCTACCCGCGGCAGTTTGCCTTCAGATTCCCGATAGGGGCTTTTATCAGCATAGGATTCGATGACTTTCATTTCCATACCTAGATTGGCTGGCTTGTAGATGACGTAGTGAGCCTTTGCCTTTTCCAGAGCATTTTTGAGGACCTGACCGTTTTGCTCGGCGGTGTATAGGATTCTGAAGCTATCTGGCAGAATGCTTTCTGAGTAAGCTAAGAGATCAACGCCATGGATACCATCCCCTAAATTTTCGTCGGCGACAATGACTTTGATTCTATGATTACTGACGATTTCCTTGAAGTCATCTGGCGATGCGATGATCTTGAAGCGCTCTAGCAGTGTGTGAGTGGACAGGCTTCTGAGAAACTGGCTACGCATCTGAGAGTCGTCTTCAATGTAAAGGAGATCCAAGACAGGCTTAGAGGAGTCTTGCTGGTATCGTGCTAGTCGCGATTGGATAGCGTGGAGAAGGTCCAAATCAAAAGGCAGGATGAATGACGCCTCAAAGTGAAGTGTGCTCAAGCTTAGGAGGGAGTGTTTCTTCTTGGGGTCGCTGATCAATAGTCGGCTGCAATGGGGGTGCGTTTCATGAACGTCATCAAGAAACTTGCCGAGATCCTCTCCCCAGTTTGTAGAGCAAATCATAATACGAACGACGTGATCTTCAAGTAGGGTACGCGCTCGCTCCAGACTGGTGGTAGTGGAGCATCTTTGGTCAAGGCCATGGTCATACATAAACGTTCGAAACTGGTTGATCAACTCAGTGTCTGATTCAACATAGACGACTTCATAATGAGACGGCCCCTGGCTGATTAAAGGAAATTCCGCCCAAATCTTAGTACCCTGCCCCACAAGACTTTCCAAACCAACGCGACCTTGCATTTGCTTACTAAGTTCTTTGACGAGGGCTAAGCCTATACCAGTCCCTTGTTTGTTAAGAGGTTTGTGCTCTTCTACCTGCGAAAATACTTCAAAAATCTGATCTTGATCTTTTTCTGGTATGCCGGGCCCGCTATCCGATACTTGGATTCTAGCGAATGCCCCTTTTTGAACTAACTGTAAGGTGATTCGTCCTTTCGAGGGAGTAAATTTAAGTGCATTACTGAGGAAATTGAAGATGATCTTTTCGAGAGCATCGATCTGGCCAAGAATGACCCAGCCATCAGTATTTTGTGCCACCTTATTGAAGTCAAATTGAATCTCTCTAGCTTTGCACATTTCGTTCATACTTAGTACGATATTTTCGAATATGGAGTCGAGATGAACCTCTTCAAGCTGCATTCGCATCTGTGACATCGATATTTTCTGATAGTCGAGGAGTTGATTGACCAGGCGCAAGAGGCGTTTGGTATTTCTTTGGGCAATTTCTATGTGGCGATCGTTGGGATAAGTGTCTTCCGCAGTCGTTAGGGATGATAGGATGATGTTGAGCGGTGTTCTCAGCTCATGGGAGATATTGCGGAAGAAAGCAGTCTTTTGTTGGTCACCTTGCTTTAGAACCTCATGAGCCTTGGTGATCTCAACATGTTGAGCTTCCAGTTTTTCTTTCTGTACCCGGAGCTTTTGCGTCTGAATATCTACTTCAGCTTGCAAATCCTTACTAAGTCCCTCGGCTTTTCTGTAGGTAGCAGCAAAAAAACGTGCCATCATGTGACTTTGAATCAGAACAAATAGGCCCAAGCCATAAGGAGCTAGGAACGGAGTTCTGAAGTAGCCAGCAACCTTGAGTTGATCGTGGCTCCTAGCCAAGACATAGACAGAAAAACCTATCAATGTAAGTTTAGCGTCGTGTGACCCTTTCCAAGATTCTCGAATCAAGTGGGCAAGGGCGAGGAACTGAAAGATTGGGTCAAGATAGAAGTAATACTTGTGATAATGTGAATAGATCTCAAGCGGGTTGGTGAAGGGAATGAAGGCATAGATTCCGAATATGATCCAGCTACCCTGACAAACCTTGCGAAACAAGGGGGTGCTGGCGATGGAGTTGATAAACATCATCAACGTGGGCGTTGTTAGGTAGAGCGACATATATTCGGCAGTATTTAGCCATTCATGGAACTGAACCCCGGAGCCTCCAGTCCAGTATTGAACCAACCTGCTGTTAAGCATCAGCCAAGATCCCATAAAACTAAGTGTGATGCCAAACCAAAGACTACTTTGATCATCGGGTCTCTGAGATACCAAACCAAACAAATAAAATGCCATGGTGAATAAAAGGACTATCAGCGCAACCTTGGTCATGTGCCGGAAATTGAGTCGATGCTGCAAGTCGGATTCGAGGCCGATCGTTGGGGTCTTGCGAGCCCCGCCCCGAGAGTGATGAAAATTGGAAACCTGCCAGACGATTCGGATACTGTCGGTTCCCATAGGGATCGAGCGGATTTGATTGCCATAGTGTGGCACTTCCTGGCTCTTGTTACGGCCCACGACTCCCTGCTTAAATCGACTAACCACATTATCTTGGTGCCAAACTTCCATTTTTTGAGCACTGTAGACATCTGAAAGGTTGATGGCAATGGCTTCTTGCTCCTGTTTCGGTAGCTTAACATCAAGGATATAGCTTGCAAATCCCTGTGGCGCTCCAGGCAAAGCATTGTCGGAAAGGTTTTTCCAGATTTCTGGAACCATATAATAGGTATCGTGGTGATTGATTCTATCATTGTCTCCTACTGGATCAGGGACTGCCTTCCACCAGAACTTCCATTCACCTGCTAATGAAATTGGCCCGAGCTTGTCGAAGTCCCAATGGGACAGATCAAGCTGCCCGGCGACGGCCCTTGGTTTGGGGTTAACGTCCTTGGCCAAAAGAGGAGCGCTAGTTAGCTGTACCATGAACAAGAACGCTATAAAGTTTTTCAAAACCATGGGCCGCACCTTTTCTCCTATCCAACTTTCGGCAGGGTGATTAAAAACTCAGGGTGCTTGCTCTGAGCTGGACTATCTAAGTGGCCATGTGATTTATGAATTAAGCGACGACTGATACCTAGGCCTAGGCCAAAGCCTTGATGTCCCTTCCCAGAAAAGGACTCTTGGAAGAGCTTGGTTCGGATCTCTTCAGGGATGGGAGGGCCACCGTTGCTAACTTTGATATTGACATTGCCTTCAGTGATTCGTGCTTCGATCGCGATCCAGCGATCTTTAGGGGCGAGATCTTCCACAGCATCACAGGCATTGTTTACCAGGTTTAGTAGGACTTGCATCATGTGAAGCTTACCCACCCTTAAGGGAGTACTAAAGCCCTGATATTTTACCTGAACCCCCAAGCGTCCTAGTTTAGATGAAAGAATCTTTAGAATGGAGTCAACAACGTCATCAAGGAAGCACGTATGGCCCTGATCCGACAGCCGGCTATACTCCAATATGTCACGAATCAGGGCGATTCCATGTTCGTTCTGCCGCCTCATAGCAAGGAATTCGGAAATAATCTGAACGGCACTGGCGACCTCTTGCCTTTCTTTCCGACTCAGTTTGGTAAGCGCTCGCCAGATGTCGAGGCGGGTTTCGTCGTTCGCTTTCATTTGTGGAAGATATGATCTCATGACTCGTAAATTGGTATCTTTGCGATCTTCAGGAGAAGTGAAAGAAAACTGACTCAAGTCATCATTGTGAGTCCAGTGTTGTTGACTAGATAGGATGAAGTCGATCATCAATTGCCATGAGGCATGGGTCATCGGAACTTTTTCAAGGATCTGCCGGCACCCGAAAGCCACGGTCGATTCATCCAGTTGATGGGGGCTGAGGACATTCTTCAATTCATGGCTGAGATCGCGCAACATCTCACCCAATTGAACGAGCCGCTCCCGCTCTTCCCAGCTAGTGAGGCTTGCAACCAGTTCCTTTCGGTGAAGAATATTCTTGACCCTGAAAAGCAATTCCTCATGGTGAATTGGTTTGGCAATGTAATCATCCGCTCCCAGACTCAAGCCGAAGACGCGGTCATCGTCACTTGCCCGAGCCGTGATGAGGATTATAGGAATTGCCTTCAATTCTGAGTCATCGTGCAAAACCTTAATCACATCTTCACCCGACATGTTCGGCATCATCATATCAAGGAGAATCATGTCAGGATGAATTGTTCTCGCAACCCGAATGCCCTCCTCTCCACTGGTAACGGTATTGACTCGATAGTGGCTTTGTTCAAGAATTTCTTGAATCACTTCACAATTAGTCTGGTTGTCGTCGATCACTAGGATGTGGTAGTCGGAAGATTCAGATTTTGTCTTATCGTCATAGTTCTTTCGTGTGTTCCGGGGTATGGGCATTTGATTGTCTTCAAAGAGGCCTATGTTTTCCTCGCCCGCTGTGGCATGAACTTCTGATTGGCTTGGAATCGACACGCGGAATGTTGTCCCAGTTCCAGGCTCTGAGCTGACGGTTAAGTCGCCATCCATAAGTTTCACGAGATCTTTAACCATAGCTAGACCAAGGCCAGTGCCTTCATACATCCGTCGTGCGTCTCCTGAAACTTGTCTAAATTCGTTAAAAATATAGGGAAGCTGGTCTTCGGGAATACCAATGCCCGTATCAGAAACTTGAATCACGAGATGTTGGTTTTGAGATTCCATTTTCATCGTCACGTGATTTGCTCGCTGTACGTCAGAAAACTTAAAGGCGTTGCCAAGCAAATTACGAATTATAGTCATGAACTTTTCTCGATCTATGATGAGCTCAGGGTCGGCTATTTTTTGTTCAAGTTTAAAACTGAGATTATTCTTCTTCAGCATCAAGCCAGTTGCCAAGTCGTCGACCTCAGTTACGATGTCCTCTACTGAGACTAAGCTGTTGCTAAGTGAGAGATTACCTCGCTTCGATTTTGCGAGATCTAATATGGTATTAACTTGAAACTTAAGTGATTGGGCCAAGCGGATACATTTATTGATCTGGGAAACAGCTGGCTCTGGCAATTCTCCGTAGCGTCCTCGTGAGAGAAATTGAAGAAAGCCAATGATGCCATTGAGAGGCGTTCGTAGCTCATGTGATGTGTTATGAAAGAATAAGGTGCGAGCTTTCTCCTTCTCTGCCAATTCTAAGATCAATCGTTCATTGTCACGATAGGTTTGAGCAAATCGTTGAGCTAACAAATAGCTTTGAATCAGGACGAACACTCCTATTGCATAAGAGATCAGGTAGAAGCCCGAAATTACGCGAATCCCAACCAGGATATCATGAAGAATCGCCAGCCCATAAATCGAGAAACCCAGGGTAGATAGGACAGAGTGTTTAGCTCTACGTAGTATCGAGTAGAGAAGGTGAAGAAAGGTCGCAGAGATCAAGATACCTTGTGCATAGTTGAAGTAGATGCTGCCGCGAGTATAGATTTGCGGGCCCATGAATAATGCAGATGCGACAAAGCTCAAGCTTGTAACCCAGAGTGGTAGCATCATCTTTTGGATGAGTGGACCAGGCTGAAGATAGCGGATGAAGGTGATGAAAAATCCAAGTTGTAGGTAGAGAGCTATATAGCGCGAACGATTCAGTATGCTCTCTAGGTCTTTGTGAGGATCAGGGAAAAAGAACTGGGGCAGGTAAGCATTGGTTCCCTGAAAGATGCTATAACTGAACATCGCCAGGCAGAAAAAGATGCTAGTTCTATCTTCAGGTCTTTGAATGAACAGTCCCAAGTGATAGAGAGCCATGATTACAAGCATGGTCACTAGGAAGGTGTTTAAAATATATCGAGTACTTAAGTCTTGTTGAAGCAGATCAAGAGTTCCGACGACGGGAACTCGCTTTGGCCCTCCTCGGGAATGGTGAAAATTCGATACGTTCCAGAGAAGTTCGAGGGTTTGCCCCTGATAGCCGTTGAGGCTTAGGACTTGAGGCCGTGACTGAGGTGTTTCCAGATTCGCATTTTCGCCGACGATGCCTTGCTTGATAGTGCCGATCAACTGCCCACGGTGAAAGATCTGTAGCCTCTGGGCGCTGTAATTGGGTGAAAGATAGATACCAAGAGTCTTGCTTGGAGGAAGGGTGAGGCGAATTAAGTAGGTGGCAAGCCCCGATGAATCAGGGTGGTCGGCACCTCGCCAGGAGCTTGGGAGAGCCGTGAACGGTACGGTTTCATAGCTTTGGGGAGGCTGATCTAAAATTTGCTTGGGCCAAACGTGATAGTCACCACTTAGAGGGATTGTACTGTCAAAATCTTGGCGCTGAGACAGGTCTATGGAGCCCCCTGTTTCAAGGCCTTTGCTGAACCCAGGCGTGCTCAGCCAAAGGAGAAGTGTGAACCAGACTCCAATGGTTGAGAAGATCGGTCTGTAAAATCCTAGAATGAACAAATGGATCTCTAAAATTTACTGAATGCAGCTTAGAAAATAGATTCCTGCCACTATCAGCTTACACAGTTTTTCGAACTGAGATGACTGCGAAAATTGCCTGCTAGTGATGGGTCTCACTTCGATTCTAGAGATCATCTATTGGGTTGATAGAAACTAAGGCTCGGTACTTACTCCAGTTTGGAGGTCCCAAAGCCTCTTGTAGATTTGCCCACTTTCAACTAATTCATCATGTCGGCCAGATTCGGCTATGGTGCCCTCTTGCAAGACGATAATCTTGTCGGCATGACGGATAGTCGATAATCGATGAGCTATAACGATCATCGTGCGGTTGTGAGCTAGTCTCTGAAGAGACTTCTGAATCGCTTCCTCGGTTTCGTTATCTACTGCTGAGGTTGCTTCGTCAAACACCAGGATCGGCGGTTGGCCCAGGATACCACGAGCGATCGTCAAGCGCTGCCGTTGGCCACCTGATAGCCGTTGTCCTCGTTCACCAATAGCTGTACCGAGCTGCTCAGGCAGCTTGTTCACAAAATTTTCTGAGTCGGAAGCCTGCAAGGCTGCAGTGATTTCTTCGTGAGACGCGAACTCCTTGCCCAGCAATAAGTTGTCCTCGATACTGGCATCCATTAGAAATACATCTTGACCAACATAACCGATCGAATTGCGCAACTGAGCTAGGGAGAGCTTGTCAATGGGGACTCCATCGATCGTGATGTTGCCAGACTGAGGATCGTAGAAACGCAGGAGCAGTTTAATGAGCGTACTTTTCCCAGAACCAGTCGACCCTACGATCCCTATAAATTCGCCAGCCTGAATATCTAGATTGAAGCCATTTAGTACTGGTTTATAGCCAGGATAAGCGAACTCCACGTTCTTAAAGGTGATCCGGCCTTCAATTCGTTCCAAGGTCTTGGTTTGGTCGCTATCTGCAATATCAATAGGCGTTGCGATGAGGTCGAGAACCCGTTGTGCTGAGGCTAGGGAGCGTTCGTAGAGGTCGAGAAGATCGCCAAATCTTGTAAAAGGCCAAAGAAGTCTTTGAGTTAGAAATACTAGCACCGTGAATGCAGCAGGTGCCAAGCTTCCATCGAGAGTTTTTAACCCACCTAAAACTAGCGTAACCAAAAATCCAGCAAGGACAGCCATGCGAATGATGGGCACAAAGGCGGAACTCAGGCGAATGGCCTCCCGGTTGGCATCAATATACCCCTGGCTTGCCCGACTGATGTTTTCAACCATAGCATCCTCAGCAACAGATGCCCGAATGGTCACGACGCCGGTGATCACACCAGAAAGCTTTTCACCAAGCTGAGCCGCACGCTGGCGAACATCGCTATAGCGCCCAGCTAAAGGTCCTTTCAGCCTAAAGCCGCCGAGGATAATAATCGGAATAGGAAGAATTGCGAATAGAGCGACAATCGGGGACAGGTAGAGAAAGACAGCCCCTATCAGAAGGCTTGAGACCAGCATCTGGATCAAGTTGTGAAGGCCTTCGTTAAGGAAACGCTCCACTTGATTGACGTCGTCATTGAGGATTGCTAATAGTTGTCCGGAGTTCTGCTCTTCGTACCACGAAAGGCTAAGCTTTTGAATGTGGGACACCCCATCAAGCCTGAGTTTGTGTTGAATCTCTTGGGCGAGATTACGCCAGCGAACCACAGCCCCATACTCACTCAGCGACTCTGAAACCCAAATCAAAAGGGTGACAACGGCGAGCAAGGCCAGTTGGTGTCTCGGGTCAGCAATTCCGATCTTGGCAAGAAAACTCTGCTCTTGCTCGACCACCACATCGATGGCGACCCCAATCAGGATCTCAGGAAAGACATCAAAGATTTTGTTGACGATAGAAAAGATGCTAGCCTTAATCATATCTGGACGATGAGCGAGGCTATAGGTCAACAGGCGTTTCAGGCGGTGATTCGATTTCAAGGCGGCTCCTTTAGCTGAATTCAAGACTCGGGGCTGACCGGGATTCTACATGGGATTCAAGGGGCTGACTAGTAGCACTTGAGTATCTTTACGAAGCGCTTTTGTAAGGACTTGGCCTGGGTTCCGATTAAAGTAGTAATTTTTGTCTCTGGGGGGTTTTCCTTAGGGGAAGAGTCTGTTACAAGACACTCATGGCAGGGTATAAACTTGGTCAGCCAGGAGAGCTATATGGTGACCCTTCACACAGAACCAGGCGAAATTGTCGATATATTATCCGCTGCTGTGGCACCGGTATTTCTCATTACAGGTATTGTCGCGATCATTGCTGCTATGAATGCACGCTATAATCGAGTGATCGATCGCACGCGAACGCTTCTCCGAGATGGACCGAAGCTTTATGGGATGGCCTTAGGTGCTGACCATATGGAGCACGAATTCAAAACCCTTTACAAGCGAGCCCGCATGCTGCGGCTGATGATCATATCCGAGATTGTTGCCGCATCCATGGTTGTTTTAACTATTTGCTCTGTGTTTCTCTCGTTGAGCATGGAGATTCCGGTCGGTGTACTGCCAATCGTCTTCTTTCTACTAGGCTTATTCTGTATGCTGGCAGGATTGATCTCTTTTATAGGCGACTTCTTTATGTCCTTGAGGGTCCTTGAGCATGATATGAGGGTGCGGGCGAACATTGATGTGGATGCCCAGTAGTGGGCGCTTCGCATGGGTCTATATATTTTTATGCGACCCGCTTACGATTATCTTTGTTCGCAGAAGACTTTCGATTCTCAGGTGTTGCGTTCTCTTTAAGGGCGACAGACGATTTTTGTTCCTCGTGATCCAAGGCTGAGCCAACGATTTTTGCGAGTCGTTCGATAGATTCGCTCATTGAATCGGATTGCTGAGTGAGAGCAAGGCTTAAATCTGAAGCAGAGCGAGCTGTTTTAGCATTGCCGTGAGTAACTTGGTCGAGATTGCCGATCGCATCTCTGATCTGACCAACACCTTCGGATTGCTCACGATTCGCCTCTGAAATATCATTGCTAAGTTGATTGATAAGCTGGATGTTTTCTGCAATCTGATCGAAATTTTCTCCACAACGATTGGCGGTTTCCACACCAGAGGCGACTCGGTCCCGACTTTTGTCAAGAAGTGCCACAGTTTTGGTCATGGTCTCTTCTACAATTTGATGAACTTGGACCTTGCTCGTTTCAAGCAAGTCTTGAATCATTTTTGAAGCTTCACCACTCATGGCCGCGAGATTTCCAACCTCTTCTGCAACTACAGCGAAACCTTTACCTTGATCCCCAGCGCGAGCAGCTTCCACCGAAGCATTGAAAGAAAGAAGCTTGGTCTGGAACACGATGTCGTTGATCACCTTGGTTTTTTGGTCGATCTCCGTGATGACTTGGACGATATTAGATATTTTCTCATTATTTTCATGGATTTGGCTGGTAACTTGATCGTTGCTAACCTGGATTTCGCTAATGGAGTTGACTAGTTCGTCGATGGTATGTTTGCCCTTCGCGGCAATCTCATTGGTGAACGCCACCTGTTTAGCGGCGTCTGTAGCCTTGTCTGAAGTGGAGTTAATCGTTTGGGACATTTGAGTGATACTAGCCGAAGTTTCTTGTAAGCTCGATGCTTGGTCCTGAGCCGCCTGAGTGATAGCCCGGCTATAGCCCGCAAGAGAACGAGAGGATTTCTTGAGATCACGAGAGGCTCCCACAAGAAATTCGGACACATGGGATATATCGGTTGATACACTGTTTGTGACCCGCCATAGGAAGATTGATCCGATCAAGATGGAGCCAAAGCTACCAAATACCAGCAATATCTGGGAAATTGCAGCCAAAGACTCACTTCGTTCTGTTCTCTCTTCATTGAGCTGTACTTCCATGGCTATGGCTTCAGCAAGAACACGCCTAAACTCATCCATGGTTTTCTTACCTTGTGCCTGCTTCAGGGTGGATTCGAACTCTTCCTTGTTGATTTCCCCAGCATCGTATGCGGCCCGCAGTGCCATTTCTTTCTGGGCGGCATCATTCAGCCAAGATCTCTTAAGATCGTGCAATGTGCTAAGCCTTGCAACTTGAACTGGGTTATCGGAAACAGTGTTTTTAAGTTCGGTGATAAACGGCTCGAATTTATCTTTCGCCTCAAGGTAAGGCTCGAGAAAGTTTTTATCGCCACTCATTAGGTAGCCCCGCTGACCAGTTTCCATGTCGATCATCTTTAAAAGGAGCGCATTCATTTGGCCGATCACTTTATTAGTGTGCACGACCCAACCGTGAGCTTCTGTCAACGATCGGCTGTTGAAAAAGATAATTGTTGCAATCAGCGTCACCAAAGCCATTGCAAGTGAAGCAGCTCCAAAGATTCTCCGACGAGTCATCGTTTTCATCATGTTCCATTTCTCGATTTCATGTTTGCCACGGACTCCGGTTCGGAGTTTTGGCTTTAAGCTTAACCAAAAACTAACAATAGGAGTGAAACTGAAATGAATATCGAGCCTTAGAACGTAGAATTAGGTCAGAAGCAGCCCTACAAATGGCGCCTGGTATAATGGTTCACTCCAAGCATAAATGCGAACCACTATGGAACTGAGCACTTAGATGGATGCGGAATAAGAGACTGTATAACCACTATCGATGAAGGTTTGGGATTCTCGTCCCTGCCGTTCGGTATAGTTCAGTGTCAAAATACTGTATCGATACCCGAAACCAAATCCTGCGATGATATTACGAATCCCGATAAAGGCATATATATCGAGGCTGTCCTCTGGAAGAGATTGAATATTACTGGGGTCGTGAAGGCCTTGATTGGGAAGCTGGTTGATCACCGTCTCGCTACCGTCAAGATTATCATCTGCCGTGACAATATATTTTAGAGAACTCCAGAGGCCGAATCGCCAGAAAAACTTTGCCCTTGCGCGAGCAAGCAGATAGCTGGTGGCGCCATCGCTTGTTTTGCTGTGTTCCTCATTGGATTCGCTATAAGTTTCGACATTTGTGATTCCAGGCCCTATATCAAGCAAAGAGGTAAGAAAATCGAAGGTCATCTGTGCATGGAGCCAGTGGTCGATCTCTTCGAGCTGTGGTCTGCTAAAGCTTTCGCTGAAGACTGTTTGCATTGTGGTTGTTAGGTGGGCAGACATGTGTGGCAGAACCATCAGGCCAAAGTCATTGAAGAGAATCCTATTTTGCACCTGAGAAAAGCTATCGTCGTAACTGATACGGCCTTGGTGATAGCCGATCTGATGACGATAGAATCGATAGTAGCCGATCAGATCCAGTCCGTACCAGCGCCTGTTATAGGGTGAGTCTCCAGATTGCCTTAATTCATCAGACTCGATGTCGCGAGCAAAATGCCCCCAGGCGATTCCTGCGTGGGGAGCCAGTTGCACGGTAGGAACTTCAGGACGAACGGTAATATTGTATAAGCCTACATGAGCCCCAGCTTCCGTTGCCGAAGTTTCGGTCTTCACTCCTCCAACTTCTGTTGCCCTACTGCGAAAGCTGAAAATAGGCTGAAAACTCCAATCAAAAGGAGGAACTTGCCAATCTGGAAACCAGGGTTGCGGTTGATGCAGCTGCCGGCTTTCATGGGGTGAGTTTTTTTTATCTTCTTCTTGTGACTCATAAGCTATGGCTTTGATTGGGACTAAGAAGCTTAAGGTCGTAAGGAGGAGTCTGATGGGGGCCATAGGAAATCCAGTTTTATGAAAAATTCTCGGCCCTTGACAATAGCTGATCTTTCCAAGGCAGGCAAGATCCGTATGAATACCATAGGTGTCGAGTGCGAAGCATAAGATACTGGAAAGTCTTGATTTTATTCTGCAGAATATGTCATTTTGATATTGACATAAGTCAAAAATACATATAAATCTAGCGTCTAAGTATTGTCACGCACAGAGGTTTGTATGAAGCCCTTGGTCAACCCATTTCCCAATCACATTCCTGCCCTTGATGGAATTAGAGGAATGGCGATCTTTGCAGTCCTAATGATCCACTTTTTTGAGCTGCCACCGACCAACCAGGTGGAAGCCATCTTGTGGCGACTTAGTCGCTTTGGAATGTGGGGGATCGATCTTTTCTTTGTTCTTTCAGGCTTTTTGATTACAGGTATTTTGCTTCATTCAAAGGAAAGAGCTGACTACTTCAAGCGATTTTTCATGCGACGCTTTTTACGGATCTTCCCGGTCTATTACTTACTGCTGTTTGTTATTTTTATTTTGATCCCATTATTTCCAGTTTTCCATGGGCCTACTTTAGATCAAATTCTAGACTCAGAGCCTTGGGCATGGCTATATTCAATGAATCTCTATGTCTCCTGGAAAGGGGAATGGACCCCAGCTTATATCAATCATTTCTGGTCTTTGGCCGTGGAAGAGCACTTCTATCTGTTTTGGCCGTTTGTTGTGTACTTCACACCCAACCATCGACTGCCGGCCGTTTGTTTGGGAATGATGGGGCTCTCCTTTGGGTTTCGTTGCTGGAGTATTGCTGAAGGGCAGCCGGAAATTGTACGGTATGCATTTACAGTGGCTCGACTGGATGTGCTATGCTTGGGAGCCTACCTTGCTACAAAAGTTAGGCTCGTGGATAATGCAGATCAGGGCTTGGCTTGGCTGAAAACCTACGTCCATCGAGTGGGACCTCTTGGATTTTTAGGGGTTTTGACTCTGGCAGGAGCTGAAGGCTTCTTTCAAGATGGACGTTGGCTAGAACCATTCAAGTACTTGGCGTACGGCTTATTTATCAGTTCTTTTATCGGCTTTGGGCTATTGGCAAAACCCCAGTCTTTGGTAGACTCATTTTATCGCTGGCGATTTTTTACGTTTCTCGGCAAATATAGCTATGGCATCTATCTCTATCACAATATCATCTCCTATGACTTTCAATTGAACCATCGGATCGAACTATTTCAAACCTTGATTCCAAACCATACCGGGGCCTACCTACTACAGGTCACAGTGGGTTGCTTTCTGTCTGTTGGCTTGGCAATGATGAGTTATCATGGGTTTGAAGAAAAGTTTTTGAAGCTAAAAAAGTACTTCTAGGGTGGTGCTGGGTACCGTCACGAGCGAGTGACAATGTCAACAACGCCGAGGCTTCAAATCGACTAGGCACTAGGGTGTAAAAAATCTAAGATGCCTTTTTATTGTCGAAATAATTGTCGATCCACTTGACAATTTTTTCCACATCGATTGGTTTCATAAATACTTCTTTAGCGCCAGCCTCGATTAGCTCGTCACGATGATACTTCGAGTAGCCAGTTACGAAAATAAAGGGTGGAGGATGTTTCATCTCCGCTTGGATGGATTGCAGTAGCAACAGCCCATTGAGGCTAGGCATGCGAACATCTGAGATGATGAGGTCGAAGTTTCCCTCTAAAATCGATTTTTGGCCTTCCACCGAGCTAATGAAGCTTTCAGGCTTAAAACCATGATCGATTAACTCCCAGGTATACATATCGAGAAGGTCAGCCTCGTCATCGATGACAGCAATTCGCATGTTTGAAGTGTCGTTAGCCATAGCCAAGGGTTCCTCAAGATGTTCGCCTCGTCGGAGACAATCTTTCCGATGCTCTTCTATGATAGCACACTCGCGCCGAGCAAGAGCTGTAGACGCTCTTGCTCGGATTTAATGAATAAATATATGCGGTGTAAAGTACTTATCTTTCGTTCAGGACACAGGCTTCTGGAGTGAAAAGCATCTTGAGGTTCTGACTTCCTACCAGGGCTCCGTCTCGGAACGTCCAGACTTGAGATTGCAAGTCCCCTTGCACATCACGCCAATCGGCTCTTATCGTACCTGTCACTGGGAAGCAGCCTTGGCTTGGCTCAAGGACAAGGTCTTCAAAGGTTAGATCAACGGTACCGAGGTTTTGAAAGCGAAAGCTGACAGTTTGCTGATCAAGTCGGTAACGAGTCAGCAGGCCGCTAGCTTTATCGATTTCAAAGGAGAATGTTATCGGTGCGATATCCAAGTTGCTCTCGTAGGGGCCCGAGAAGTTCTCGCTAGCAACCTCAAAGTTGAGGCGTCGATCGATGCTTTCTTGAACAGTGCCTCGCCACGTGCTCAGATCTGAAGTATCTGAAAGGTTTGTGAACCTTAGTTGCCGTTGGCCTGATTTTTCGATGCTGCTGAACTGTTCGAGCCTTGGTTGGCTGGTGACAGAATCTAAAAGAACAGCCGTTAGCTGCCGGCTTTTGGTTTCAGAAACATCGGATCGAAGCTCTAGGGAGTCTCCTGTTTTGATCGTGCCAGGAGAAAGGCGTAAGCCACCTCCAGCTTGGCATTCAAGCTGACGAGTGCCTTGTAACCAGCGATCCTGATACTGTCTCTTTATTGATAAGTCGGCACGACTTTCTCGATTGTCTCTACTGATAGAGACGGAGTGTTCGGTGTTGGTACTTTTAAGAAGTGAGAGGGATGTATCCGGAGGATTACAGTTGTCCTCATTGATTACCCTAGATTCAGCAAAGCTAAAGAGGTAGTCGCCGCTATTGATAGCGTCGATAGTTTCAGTATAAGCGAGGCTCATCATGGTCGCTATAGAGCTATCAGCAAATTTTGTCTTGGAGCCACTGCTTGGTGGATTGCCTGTCTGCGTGCCGCAACCAGGGCCGGCAAGCATCACCATGGGTAAGATCATTCTTGGAATGCCACTTGATTGTCGAGAGGTGAACTTCATGTCAAGGCCTTCACTCTGTTGTATTAGGGAACAATTGCATGTTGAGCTGGACGATGCGATCAGAGGGACCGTAGTCTGTTTTCTGCTCAAGTTCAAGTAGCCTTTGCTGAAAGGCCTCGATCTCTTTCTTGATCAGATCGAATTGAGATTCGTTGATACACAGGGTAAGAGAACTGATATGCCTCTTCTCTTGCTCAACATCGACCAAGGACTGGAGTCCTTGAGGAATGGATAGCTGATGATACTGATTTACTGCTAGGTGAGCAACTTCCGGACCTGTGGTGATCGAAGGAGAACTTAGTTCCCATGCTTTTCGCGACTTATTGTAACGAATTAAATCCAGCTCCTTTAGTAATTCAAGAGCTTCTTCTGCTTCTTTCACCGACACCTTGGGCCATAGCTTCTGAGAAATCCATTTAGGGTCAGCTTGAAAATCCGGTAGTGCAACCATTTCTCGGATCACGATGTTCGACCAGCTTGAATAGAAAGCTAGCTGCCTCTGTTCGATCGTGTCGGTTATCAGGGACGCTCGGATGGCAAGGGCTTCTGCCAATGTCTGAGAGAAATCTTCAGCATTAAGGTTTCGTGTGAGATGACAGAGCTTAAGAAAATACTGCCGCTGTTCCTTGCGCAGCTGCAAGGCATCCACAATACGGCGCGCTCCTTGCTCACTGATCGGACGCTTTCCACTAGCGTAAAGGTGAACCACATTGGTTGTTGAAAAACCTAGGTCGTCTGCGAACTGGCGATAGGAATAGCCTCCATGATCGCTCTTCATTGTGCTGTGAAGAGCTTTCAAGAAAGCTTTCGCACTGAAATAAGCTGTGGGTTGCTGCTCAGCCACAACTTTTTTGAGTAGAGCTCGACCTGTGGGCATCTTTCTTTCCTAAATCAAAAGTTCGCATCGGCGTAGAATAGCCGCAGTATCTTATACCCACTCCGTTGGACTTTGTATACAGATTCTAGCCTATTTTCTAGGTGAGGCTAGCTTGAGTGAAACAATAAGTTGCTGATAGATGGGCAAATCGAGTTTTTTCTTGACCCATTTTCGTATGCAGCTTAAAACCTTCTATGTATGCAGGAAAGTAAGTCAATTATTTATTCTGTATCTATTATCATAATAAATACAGTTAATTAATAGATATTCTTGTATGCAATTATGCCCATGATAAGGAGAAATAAAAATGTTTGTCAAAACGAAGCTATTCAATGTGCTCATCGCTGGTGTACTAGCTGGAGGCCTCGTGGCTTGCAGCGACGATGATGATGACGATCCGGTTGTTGCCCCAGAAACCAATGACCAGTTGTCTCTGGCCGGAACCATCGGGCAAGAGAGTAACTATAGCGTTTTAGAGTCACTATTGGTGAAAGCAGAATTGGTCTCGGTCCTTGAGGACGGTGAGTACACGATCTTTGCACCGACTGACGCTGCGTTCAATGCTGTGCCTCAGGATGTTCTTGCGACACTGGATCAGGACAAAGACCTGCTCCGTAAGGTTCTACTCTATCATGTGGTTCCAGGTCGACTCGATGCAGCTCAGGTGCTCGCTAGCGAGAGCTTGAAGTCACAGCTAGGCGACGAGCTCATGGTTAAGAGCGAAAATGGCTCTAACTTCATCAATGATGCAAAGATTACTGCCACTAATAAGCTCGCTAGCAATGGAATCGTTCACCAAATCGATGCAGTATTGGTTCCTGCTAGTATCGACCTTGGGCCAAAGTCTATCGTTGACATCGCACTAGCTGACAGCCAATTTTCGACTCTTGTTGAACTTTTAACAAAGGCTGATCTTGTCGCAGCTTTGCAAGGTGATGCGAAACTCACTGTCTTTGCTCCTACTAATGCTGCATTCGCGGCGCTAACAGACGAGCAACGGGAAGCTGTGAATAGCAATCCGGATTTGCGTAAGGCTATCCTTACCTATCACGTTGTGGAAGGTACTTTCAGCGGAGCTGACGTAAGTTCAGAGAAAGAACTAGCGACTCTCAACGGTGCCTATCTTTTCGCAGAAGTGAAGGACGATGGACTTATGGTACAAGGTGCGAAAGTTACTGCTGGTGATGTAGCCGCAAGCAATGGAGTCATTCATGTTATCAATAAGGTCATGCTGCCACCCACTATGAACTTAGTCGAAGTTGCAGAAGAAGCAGGGTCGTTCACCCAGCTCATTGAAGCAGCGGTTACAGCAGGTCTTGCACCGACACTTACTGGAACAGAACCATATACGGTGTTCGCTCCAACCGATGCGGCCTTCGAAGAGATCAAGGCTACAGTAGCGACCCTAACCCCCAAACAACTAGAAAATATTCTACTCTATCATGTTGTTCCAGGTCGTGTTCTTGCTTCAGAAGTATTGGCAAGCGAATCTTTGACAGCAGCGCAAGGTGATTCCCTAGCGATTGACCAGGAGAAAACTAAGGTAAATGGTGCGGCTATCATCAACACTAACATTCAAGCGAGTAACGGTGTGATTCATGTGATCGACAAAGTCCTCCTTCCGCCCGCCGGGAACTAGGGCGACACGCATCCATTTTCTTTCCGAGAATTGCCTTTATACGGCTTGAGCTTATGGCTCAAGCCGTTTTTTAGTATTAGGTTCTGTCTGACGAATACCTAAAAATGGTGTATGATCCTCGAAACTTCTAGGAGACACACCTTGGCTGGTCGTTTTGAGCTCACGGATGAGCAATTTGGGTTGATCAAAGATCTTCTGCCCCCTACAGGAAAACGAGGTGGGCAGTGGAATGATCATCGTACGACCCTTAATGGTATCTGTTGGATACTTAATACTGGTGCCATGTGGAGAGACTTACCCGAGAA